>JANXZD010000439.1 GCA_025355705.1 Bacteroidota bacterium
GCGCCAGTATGCAGGGTTTTCTACCGCTGAGGAATCTAATAAACGCTATCATTATTTATTAAATCATGGAACAACAGGTTTATCCGTAGCGTTCGATCTTCCTACTCAAATGGGTTACGATTCAGATCATGCGATGAGTGAAGGAGAAGTTGGCAAAGTCGGAGTTGCTATTGATACGCTTGCAGATTTAGAAATACTGTTTGAGGGCATTGAACTGCAAAAGATTACAACTTCAATGACCATTAATGCGACTGCCGCGATTCTATTGTGCATGTATGTTACATTAGCAAAAAAACAAAATGCTGATATCAGTAAGATTTCCGGTACAATCCAAAATGATATTTTGAAGGAATATATTGCACGTGGAACTCATATTTATCCGCCGCAACCGTCAATGCGATTAGTGACTGATATTTTTTCTTGGTGCAGTGAGAACCTTCCGAGTTGGAATACGATCTCGATCAGTGGATACCACATACGTGAGGCAGGTTCAACGGCAGTTCAAGAATTAGCATTTACATTGGCGAATGCAAAAGAGTATGTTCGCGCTGCAATTAATGCCGGATTAAATGTGGATTCATTTGCACCGCGATTGTCGTTCTTTTTCAATGCTCATAATAATCTCTTTGAAGAAGTTGCAAAGTTTCGTGCTGCACGCAGATTATGGGCTGTAATAATGAAAGAAGAATTTAAAGCACAAAATCCGGATTCAATGAAACTTCGTTTCCATTCGCAAACCGCAGGCTCTTCATTAACTGCGCAGCAAATTGATACCAATGTTCCTCGTGTAACGTTGCAAGCTCTTGCCGCTGTATTGGGGGGAACACAATCACTGCATACCAATGCAAAAGATGAAGCACTTGCATTACCAACGGAAGAATCGGTTCGATTAGCATTGCGGACTCAACAGGTGATAGGTTTCGAATCAGGGGTGTCGGAAACTGTTGATCCTCTTGCAGGTTCTTATTATGTGGAATCGTTGACAAACGAGATCGAAGCACGCGTGAAAGAATATTTATCCACAATCGATTCTATGGGAGGATCGGTAAAAGCGATCGAACAAAATTATTTTCAAACTGAAATCGCAGAAAGTGCTTATAAGTATCAACGTGCTATCGATGGAAAAGAAAAGATCATTGTTGGCGTGAATGAATTTGTTGTAGAGGAAAAACAGACGACAGAATTGCTTAAAGTTGATGAGGCCATTAGAGATGAGCAAATTGTTCATTTAAGGAAAATACGATTAAATCGTAACAATGAACGAGTAAACAAATATTTGCATAATCTTAAAAAAGCAGCAACCGGCAACGAGAATGTTATTCCTCATATCTTACGGTTGGTTGAAGAATACGCATCGGTAGGTGAAATTTCGGATGCAATGAGAGAAGTGTGGGGAGTGTATGAATAGTTCACAATTTCAATGACGAATAAACGGTTAAACGAGTGTTGACAAAAGCTAAATTGGCATCTATAAAAAATCTTCTTCAAAAAAAGAATCGTGAAGAAGAAGATAAATTTATCGTTGAGGGATGGAAATCCATTGAAGAAGCAATCCACGCAGGCGTAGAAATTGAAACGATTCTCTATGATGAACATCGTTTTGAAAATTTCCAAGTCATCAACTCACTCAAACGCTCAGCAAAAGAAGTGCTTGTTGCAAAAGCGAAAGAGATCGATGCCATTTCTGATACTGTTGCTTCCCAAGGAATCATTGCTGTCATTCCCAAATTATCAATGGGGAATAAATTAAATGCTCTCTTTAAGAAACAAATAGCACTCGTTGTAGTCTTAGATGGAATCACTGATCCCGGGAATCTTGGAACGATCATCCGCACTTGTGATTGGTTTGGCGTTGATGCATTGTTTATCGGGAATAATTCTGTGGAATTATATAATCCTAAAGTTGTTCGTTCATCAATGGGATCGTTATTTCATCTTCCGGTTATTGAAGAACCCGATTTAAAGAATTTTCTCGAAAAATGTCGCACGGAAAAATTTACGATCTATTCAACCGAACTCTCAAACAGCAACGACATCAGGCAAATCGGTTTTGGAAATAAATCTGTGATTATTATTGGCAGCGAATCTCACGGTATTTCAAAAGATATCACTGCATTTGCCGATTCAAGAATTCTCATTCCCCAGTTTGGCAAAGCAGAATCGCTCAATGCAGCGATTGCGTGCGGAGTGGTCCTTTCACACATCCGGATAAAATAATCCGTTTGTATTTTCATTATTTAATTTCAATATTCGTTTGTGAAAAATCAACAAGTGAAACGCGTTGTCAGTCTTCCGCGTGCAATTTCAAAACTGGGTTACAATTCCCGTAGTCAAGCGGAAAAATTAGTTCTTAGCGGAGCCGTTTCGGTCAACGGAAAAGTTGTCAAATCTCTTTCGTTTCGTATCGATCCTGCCAAGGATAATGTGTCTATTAACGGTGAAGCGATCAGCAAGGAAAAGAAATTTGTCTATTATCTCCTGAATAAACCGGTGGATGTTGTTACGACACGCAACGATGAGAAAGGTAGAGCAACCGTTTACGATTTGCTTACGCAAGAAAAAATGCTAGAAGGAATGGGGCATCTATTTCCGGTGGGAAGATTGGATAAAGACACATCCGGTGCGCTGTTGGTGACAAATGATACACAATTAGGTGAAAAACTAACAAACCCGGAATCAAAGTTTCCGAAAACATATATGGTTGTTTGTGATGGGATTCTTTCAAGGGAACATTTGAGTCAGTTGGCTGAAGGCATTGAATTGGAAGATGATTACATAACATTACCGGCAAAAATATCAAAACTGGTTTCGGAGAATTCTGTTTCCCAATGTCAAATAACGATCGTTGAAGGAAAGAATCGACAGATCCGAAGAATGTTTGAGTCGATCGGATTTCCGGTGTTGGAACTGCAACGGATTACAATAGGTTCACTGCAGTTAGGAAATCTACAGCCAGGGAAACTGAGGAAATTAACATCCGATGAAATTGCAGAACTAAAAAAACGTAATCCCTGAAAAAAGATCATCATGCCGAATATCGTTTGTAATATTGTTGAAGTTTGCATCTTTTCGTTCGACAACAAAGAACCGTTATATCTAATGCTTCGCCGTTCAAAAACAGAGAAAATGTATCCTGACACATGGCAGATCGTTACAGGATCAATTGAAAAAGGTGAAACCGCATTGCACGGTGCCTTACGAGAATTGAAAGAAGAAACAGGATATGTTCCGCAAAAATTTTGGACCGTTCCTCATATCAACTCGTTTTATTCAGTAAAGACCGATACATTGAACCATACGATTATGTTTGCAGCACAAGTTCTGCCAAAGACAAATCCTATTCTCTCCGATGAGCATTACCAATTCGGATGGTATCCGTTAACTGCCGCGAAATCAATGTGTGTATGGACAGGTCAAATACAAGCGCTTGATATTGTGAACGAGTTTATTATCGGCGGCAAATCTGCTGCAAAACTCTCTGAAATAATATTATGAGAGTGAAAATTTTTGGACTACTTTTATTCATGAATAATTTTTCCGATATTGGACAAGTGTTTAAAAACAAAGATATAAAAAAATAATAAGGGGTAAGCATTGTCTATTTTAGTAGTAGGTTCAGTTGCTATCGATGATATTGAAACACCATTTGGGAAAGCAATAGATGTTCTCGGCGGTTCCGCAGTGTATATTGCAGTTGCAGCCAGTTATTTTACAACACCGGTTCGTCTTGTTGGTGTCGTTGGCAGTGATTATCCGCAAACGGCTATCGATTTTTTGAATGAACGTGGCGTTGATCTCGCAGGTTTAGAGGTCATTCAAGAAGCAAAAACATTCCGATGGTCTGGACGGTATCATTATGATCTGAATAATCGTGATACATTGTCGTTGAATCTTAATGTCTTTGAAAAATTCGACCCGAAAATTCCTGAGGCATACAAAAAGACACGCTATATCTGTTTAGGGAATATTGATCCGACATTACAGCTCCGTGTTCTGCATCAAGTTGAAAAACCAACACTTGTTGTCGGCGACACGATGAATTTCTGGATCGATACAAAAAAAGAAGAATTGTTAAAAGCCATTCCGCATTTTGATGTTTTTATCCTTAATGATTCTGAAGCCCGCTTATTAGCAAACGATCCGAACCTGTTACGCGCCGCAAAAAAGATCCGTACGATGGGTGCAAAAACTTTGATCATTAAAAAAGGTGAACATGGAGCATTATTGTTCCACGAAGATCATATTTTTTCCGCTCCGGCGTATCCGTTAGAAGATATTTTCGACCCGACCGGTGCTGGTGATACGTTCGCATCCGGATTTACTGCGTGGCTTGCAAAGACCGATGATCTTTCATTTGAGAATATGAAACGAGCAGTTATTTACGGCAGTACGATGGCATCGTTTTGTGTAGAAAAAGTTTCTGTTGATGGTCTGCGAGATCTTTCTTATCTAAAGATTCAAGATCGGTTCAGAGAATTCAAAGCCCTTTCAAAATTCGACGAGTAAATTAAATCACCACAGAGTTTCAATAAGTACAAATAATTTTTGAAACTCTGTGGTATCCTTTATGAAATCCATCGAATGGTTAACCAATTCAATCCGCTTTGTAGATCAAACCGAACTTCCTCTTAACGAAGTCTTTATCGAAACGTCAAATATTTCTATCTTAGCAGATGCGATACGAACATTAAAAGTTCGAGGAGCCCCTTTGCTTGGGATTGCTTCCGCTTATGGTATTTTACTTGGAATTCAAAATGAAATTCATGCTCCGAAAGAGAAATTCTTATCTGCATTTGAAAATGCGATAAATGTGATCTCTTCTACTCGCCCGACTGCAAAAAATCTCTTCTGGGCATTGGAACGAATGCGAAATATTATTCGTCTAAATTCTAACGATGATCCGAATACGCTCTTTGACAAATTGAAATACGAAGCATTGTCCATCCATGAAGAGGATCGGATAATGTGTGAGAATATAGGAAAATACGGATCTGAACTTATTCCTAATGTGGCGAAGATTATAACGCATTGCAATACCGGAGCTCTTGCGACCGGAGGAATTGGAACCGCATTTGGGGTGATTCTTACTGCTTATAATTCAGGAAAAGATATCTCTGTTTATGCAGATGAAACTCGTCCATTATTGCAGGGTGCGAGATTAACAATGTGGGAATTTCAGAAAGAAGGTATTCCGTCGACCTTGATTACTGATAATGCTGCTGCATGGACTATCAAAACAAAAAAGATTAATCTTATTATTGTTGGTGCCGATAGAATTGCGATGAATGGAGATGCAGCAAACAAAATTGGAACATATAACCTTGCAATATTGGCGAAAGAACATAATATTCCGTTTTATATTGCCGCTCCGTCATCAACAATAGATAGTTCTATTTACAGTGGAGAACAAATTCAAATTGAAGAACGTGATTCGAGCGAAGTTGTTAATGGATTTGGGAAACAAATTGCTCCAAGCAATATTTCAGTTTTCAACCCGGCATTCGATGTAACTCCACATCATTTGATCTCTGCAATTATCACGGAAAGAGGAGTTCTCCGAGCCCCATTCTTAGATTCTCTCGCTCGCACGGTGAAGCAATGATCGTTGAAACGGAAGCAGTTGTTTTACATTCGTTGATCTATGGTGATACAAGTAAGATCGTAACAGTGTATTCGAAGAAGTATGGCAAGATCAAAGTAGTCGCAAAAGGTGCGAGAAATCCGAAATCGAATAAATTCGGTTCGTCACTTGAACTGATGACGCATTCGTCGATCGTTCTGTATAAGAAGGAACACAAAGATCTGCATTTGTTATCAAAAAGCGAGATCGTATATCCGTTCAACAGAATGCAAGATGATTCGGAAAAAATATTCAGCGGACTTGCACTGATTGAGTTGATGAATATGGTGATGCATGACGAAGAAGAGAATGAGATAATATTTTCGTTACTTGTTGAATCGCTTCAAACGATAGACAAATCAACTAAAAACGGTGCCAATGTGTTACTGGCATTCTTTGTAAAAATGTTTCAGCAATTTGGTTTTGGCATTAGTCTTGAATCTTGTTCAAGTTGTGCTCGGAAGACAGCAGTAAATGAATTTCAATTTGTCCAATTACGGTTGTCGGATGGGAAATTTATTTGTTCTTCTTGTTCGAAGAATCAAACATCGAGCGGTGTAAAAATATCGGGCGGAATATTAAAGACATTATTGTTTTTACAGGAAAACCCGGTTGGGAAATCAGTGCAATTGTCAATTTCGACAGTAATGCGGGATGAGCTTTTTGCAACAATGCAATCGTATCTTCGTTATCATATCGAGACTGTTAGAACTTTGAAATCAGTATCGATGTTATATAGTATGAAATAATCTTGAATCACAAAGGAGAGAAATAATTTATGAAACGTTCCATTTTTGCAGCATTCTTTTTTATTACCATAGGAATCATTTTCGGAGCTGTTCTTGTCTCCGATTTTAACGGTGTCGGTCTTGGATTTGCACAGCAAAAACAAATCAAACTTGGCGCTGATAAATCGCCGACCAAAACCGATCTAAATCTTCAAGCGGCAAATGACGCGTTTGTCAAAGTATCGAAGGAAGCAACTCCTGCAGTTGTTTCAATCGTTGTAACAACGAAAGCACGAAAACCGGAAGGTCGTGAAGAGGAATTCTTCAAATATTTTCCCGATTTTCGTTTCCACCAACCTGATGAACAATCTCAGGGTGCTGGTTCTGGGGTGATCATCACGAAGGACGGATATATTATTACCAATAATCATGTCATCGAGAATGCAGCAGATGATGGTATCGAGGTAGCATTGAATGATACTCGTCGTTTTAGAGCAAAGCTTATTGGAACAGATCCACTGACCGATGTTGCTGTTATAAAAGTTGAAGCAGAAAATCTTCCCGTTGCAATGCTCGGAAATTCTGATGAGGTACAAGTTGGGCAGTGGGCGCTTGCAATTGGAAATCCACTTGGATTGAATTCTACAGTAACTGCAGGAATTATCAGTTATCTTGGCCGAAGTATTCGAATCATCAACGATGGTAATGGTTATGGTATTGAGAATTTTATTCAAACTGATGCCGCAGTAAATCCTGGGAACAGCGGAGGTTCATTGGTGAATATCTACGGAGAAGTTATCGGGATCAACACGGCAATTGCAACGACCAATCAACGCTATCAAGGATATTCATTTGCAATTCCTATCAATCTTGCAAAGTCTGTTGTAACAGATCTTATTCAATTCGGTAAAGTAGAACGTGGTTACATTGGCGTTCAAATATCTCCAGTTGATGAAACACTTGCAAAAGCAAATGGACTCGACAAGGCGGAGGGCGTATTTGTTCAAGAGGTTGTTGGTGAAGCTGCAAAAGCTGCGGGTGTGAAAGCTGGTGATATCATTTTATCAATCGATGATAAACCGATGAAAGCTCCGAATGAACTGCAAGCATATATTGCTTCAAAACAT
>JANXZD010000520.1 GCA_025355705.1 Bacteroidota bacterium
CGTAAAACTTTCACGCGTAGAGAATTATGACGATATCACACCGCTTCGAACGGAAGGAATCAGTGCATGGCTTTCAGTGATGCGCGGATGTGATAAATTCTGCACGTTCTGTGTTGTTCCTTTCACCCGTGGACGTGAACGAAGCAGAAGTTTGAAGAGTGTTCTTGAAGAAGTTCGAAATTTAAGCACGCAAGGATTTAAAGAAGTGACACTGCTTGGTCAGAATGTAAATTCGTACCACGACGGAAAATATGATTTTGCCGATCTGTTAAAATCGGTGGCTGAAGTTGACGGCACAATTCGTGTTCGTTATATGACTTCTCATCCACAAGATATGAGTGATAAACTGATTGAAACGATCGCGACCCATAAGAATATTTGCAAGTATGTTCATTTGCCGGTTCAATCAGGTTCGAATAGGATTTTGAAATTGATGAATCGCACATATACCATTGAGCATTATCTTGATTTGATGGGTAAGATAAAACGAGCAATACCCGAAGCAAGTTTTTCCACCGATTTTATCGCCGGTTTTCCTACCGAAACAAACGGGGACCATCAAATGACGCTGGATATCATGAAAGAAGTGAAATATGATGGAGCGTTCATGTTCAAATATTCACCACGTGAGAATACGAAAGCGTGGGATATGGGAGATGATGTTCCGGAAGAATTAAAAGTAGCGCGTTTAAGCGAGATCATTGATATTCAGAGCGTAATATCGCAAGAAATCAATCAATCAATCATCGGAAAAGAAGTTGAAGTGTTGATCGAGCGCGACAGTTCACGCTCTGCAGAAGATCTTCTTGGGCGAACTGATACGAATAAAAAAACTCTTTTTCCAAGAGAAGACGCAATGGTCGGTGAATATCGAAAAGTAAAAATTGAACGAACCAATGCACAGACATTGTTTGGCAAACTTGTTCCAAACGTAAATTAATCCGGAAAGAATATGAAATCAAAATTTACATATCCATGGTATGCTGCACGATTGATCGGAATATTTCTTTTTTCAACCTCATTCCTTGCCGCACAATTGAATGAGCAGGATGTTCGTCAACGACTTGACTTGATTCACTCGGGGAAGATATCAGAAGTCCGCACTGAAGTCCAGTCGCTGCTCAAACAGTTGCCAAACGATCCTGGTGTGCAATATCTCGATGCTTACGTAACAGAGAGTGGTGATCAAGCAGTAAAGAAATATCAAACGTTCGTTGATACCTTTCCGCAAAATGAATGGGCTGATGATGCGCTATACAAAGTGTATCAATATTACTATGCTGTGGGATTGTATAAAACTGCAGAAGCAAAATTGAATTTGCTGAATGAACAGTATCCGAATTCTATCTATGCAAAAAGAGAAGTAAAGCCGATTGTAAAAACTGAAACACAGCCCACTGTAAAAGCTGAGACAGCTCCGGTTATTGAAGAAAAGAGCGAAATAACTGCTTCTACTTCTGTTACAGGAGATTTTGTAGTACAGATTGGAGTCTATTCGCAGGAAGCAAAAGCAAAACAACAATCGGTTGAACTGTCTGCGACGATCGGCAAACAGGCGATCGTATTTGTGAAACAAAGCGGCGGGAAGACAATGTTTGCCGTTGGATTTGAAGGTTTTCCGGATGAACAATCAGCAAAAGCCTACGGTGCAGAGTTACAATCGAAATTCAAACTTGATTGGTTTTTGGTGAAACGGTGAACGGAGTTCAAGTGCCTGATTCATTGAACAGAAAAAAATTTCAACGCCAATTTGGAATTATCGGCGAATCATTGGAAATGCAGGAACTTGTGCAGGTGATCCAACACGTTGCGCCTACGGATATTACTGTGCTTGTTACCGGAGAAAGCGGCGTTGGAAAAGAAGTGATCGCACAAGCGATTCATGGAGCAAGTAAACGTGCAAAGAAGACGATGGTGACAGTGAACTGCGGAGCAATTCCGGAAGGTATCATAGAATCAGAATTGTTCGGACACGAGAGAGGTTCATTTACCGGAGCGAGCGGAGAGCGAAAAGGATATTTTGAACTGGCTGATGGCGGGACAATCTTTCTTGATGAGATCGGTGAGCTTCCCTTGGCAACACAAGTAAAGTTATTGCGCATTTTAGAAAATGGTGAATTTTTACGGGTTGGATCTTCTGTTGCACGCAAGGTTGATGTTCGAGTTATCGCTGCAACAAACAAAGACCTCGAAGCGGAAGTGCGGAATGGAAATTTTAGGCAAGATTTATTTTACCGTCTTCGTTCCGTCAACGTCAGGATTCCAGCACTCAGAGAACGAAAAGAAGATATTCCATTGCTCTTTGAAAAATTTGTCGAAGAATTTTCCGTGAAGAATGGAATCAGATTCGGCGGGATGACAAGTGCGGCAACAGCTTTTCTCCAGCAGTATTATTGGCAAGGCAATGTTCGAGAACTTCGCAATGTCGTCGAAAGCATGCTTGTGCTTGAACGCGGGAAAAAAATGGATGTTGATGATATCAAAAAATATCTCCGCATGCCGCCGGATGAGCGCAATCTTTCAATGGTTGTCTCAAAGACAAACGATTTTGACGAGAGGCAATTGTTGTATCGCGCACTGATCGAATTGAAGAACGACATGCTTGATGTGAAGAATATTCTGAAGAGCATGATCGGAATGAATGGTTCTTCCAACGGGAATCAAAATGTTTCATCCAATGCGATTCAGGAAAATCTTTCGCTCGAAGAAATGGAACGAAGAATGATTGAGACAGCACTGAAAAAATATCATAACAATAGACGGCTTGCAGCAGATGAACTAAGGATCTCTGAGCGGACGCTGTATCGAAAGATCAAAGAGTACGGAATATAATCACCCATGAAGGTTGAACGGATAATGATGAATAGATTCTCAAAAACAAGAACACTCTTAATGATCGCAAGCTGTCTGCAATTGTTCGTTGGATGTTACTCGTTCACCGGTGCATCGGTCCCGGCACATTTAAAAACAGTGGCAATTCCATTATTTGAAGATGTCAGCGGTTTTGGAGAACCGGGATTGCGCGAAAAGTTTACACAAAAACTGGTCGAACTTTTCCGTAACGACAATAATTTGGAGATCGGTGAACGATTGACAGCCGATTCGATTGTAGAAGGGACGATTTCATCTGTGATAGATGCTCCACAGGTCATCGGTGGAAATAATATCATTACAACGCGCAAAATCACCGTCACTATTCATGCATCATTCACCGATATGAAGTTGAGAAAAAAAATTTGGGAGAGAGATTTTTCTGCATGGGGGGAATATACGCAAGGACAACAGATCCGTGATATAGCATTAACGGAAGCGGTGAATAAGGCTGCCGAAGATATTTTGCTGGAAACGGTATCCGGTTGGTAACATTAACAAAGAACACTATATAACTCAACCTTAATCAATTACTACTATGGAACAATTTATACTCATTTCGTACATCGTCTGCCTTAGCATTCTATTTATTTTCGGCGCTCACGGTTTTGTCATGGTCTATCATTATTATCGTCATCGCAATGAAGTTGAAGGGGATTTTCCGTTGAATGAAACACCGATGGTGACCATTCAGCTTCCGATTTACAATGAAATGTATGTGGTGCGCCGATTGATCGATGCATCGTGTACCATCGAATACCCGAATGATAAACTTGAGATCCAGGTGCTCGATGATTCCACCGACGAAACAGTCGATCTTGTTGCAAGCATTGTTCGTGAAAAACAAGCTCAAGGATACAACATTCATCATGTCCGTCGATCAAATCGACATGGATTTAAAGCCGGTGCTTTAAAAGAAGGATTAGTGACCGCTAAGGGTGAATTTGTTGCGATCTTCGATGCTGATTTCATTCCCAAACCGGAATTTTTGCGAAAGACCATCCCGTATTTCTTCCAGGACGAAAAAATTGGCATGGTGCAAACACGATGGGAGCATTTGAATGGTGATTATTCGTTGATGACGCGCACGCAGGCAATGGCGTTGGATGGACATTTTGTCATCGAACAGAACATCCGAAACAAAGCAGGGTACTTCATCAACTTTAATGGAACCGGAGGAGTGTGGAGAAAAACCACCATTATTGATGCGGGAAACTGGCAGGCCGACACGTTAACGGAAGATCTTGATTTGAGCTATCGTTCGCAGT
>JANXZD010000532.1 GCA_025355705.1 Bacteroidota bacterium
TACGACCCCCGGTAGTTTTCTACAATCGATCCAATGAAGCTGGTGCTCAATTGAAACCGGGCGATTTTAATTGGGATGAAATCTTTGCAGGGGGTGTTCGTTGGTTTCATAGCGGCGGTATATTCTCCGCACTTTCAGAAACCACTGGTCAATTGATCATTGAAGGGATGAAGGCAGCCAAGAAAGCTGGTGCTGTTACCAGTTTTGACTTGAATTACCGTGCGAAGCTTTGGAATATTTGGGGAGGAGAGAAAAAAGCTGTTGAAGTGATCCATGGAATTGTGGAGAACGTAGATGTGTTGGTTGGAAACGAAGAAGATCTGCAAAAAGGATTAGGAATGCCCGGTCAGGATGTCGAGTCAAAGTCAAATCTTGATCCGACTGCATTTTTTAAGATGATCGAAGCTGTTGTTAAAAAATATCCGAATGTGAAAGCAGTTGCCACAACTTTACGCGAAGTACATTCAACCAACAGACATAGCTGGGCAGCTGTTGCATGGATCGATGGTAAAACATTCGTTTCGCCGACATGTGAGCTTGATGTTGTTGACCGTGTTGGAGGCGGCGACGGTTATGCAGCAGGATTTTTCTATGGTCTCTTATCAGGTGAGTCACCAGAAAACGCAGTGAGACTAGGCTGGGCTCATGGTGCGATGCTGACAACAACGCCAGGCGATACCACAATGGTTACAGTAGATCAAGTACGCGCATTTGCCCAAGGTGGATCTGCACGAATTCAGCGATAAGTTTTTTGGCCTTAAAATAAATGTGGTGGCACTATTTGAATAGATTGATGGTGTTACCGTTCTTTGTATCAACACGGTGAGCAAAAGGAGTGTGCCAACATGTTGTATTACTCAAAAGGTTCCAGCACTACAGTTTTTTCTGATGAAGAATTGCAGCTTGCATTATATTCTGTGTTTGAAAAAATTGGGAACGTGAAACGTGCACTTGCAATCCCGCCGGATGCGACACGGTTTCATTCTTACGCTGGCCCATTGACAGTGTTCACCTATCAGTATTACAAAGACCGTCTCAAAGCTGTTCTTCCCGCACTTGGTACACACTCGCCGATGACTCCCTCGCAGATCGATCACATGTATCCCACTATTCCACATGAACTATTCAAGGTACATGATTGGAGAAATGGACTGATAACGTTGGGAGAGGTACCTGCAGAGTTTGTGAAGGAAGTGTCTGAACAAATGGTAAACTATCCCTGGTTGGCCCAGGTTGATAAGGAATTGGTGGAAGGCCATTACGACGTGATCTATTCACTTGGACAAGTTGTTCCGCACGAAGTTGTTGGTATGGCAAATTATAATAAAAATATTTTTGTCGGGACAGGCGGATCGGAAGGGATCAATAAGAGTCATTTTCTTGGAGCAGCGTATGGTATGGAACGAATCATGGGAAGGGCCGATACGCCTGTTCGTCGTGTGCTTAACTATGCTTCGGATAATTTTGCAAAGCATTTACCAATTATTTATATCCAAACAGTTGTAGCGAAGGATGCATCAGGAAAACTAGTTGTGCGCGGTTTATATATTGGGGATGATGTTGAATGTTTCCTATTAGCTTCAAAATTATCACTTGAAGTGAATTTTGAAATGTTGGATCAGGAGCTGCACAAAGTTGTGGTCTATCTTGATCCACAAGAATTCAAATCTACCTGGCTTGGGAATAAAAGCATATACCGAACACGAATGGCAATTGCCGACGAGGGAGAACTGGTGATACTTGCTCCCGGATTGAAAGAATTCGGTGAAGATCCGACAATCGATAAACTGATCAGAAAATATGGTTATGTAAAGACTCCACAAGTATTGGAATTCGTGAAAAAGAATGATGACCTGCGAAACAATCTTTCTGCGGCGGCTCATTTAATCCATGGTTCTTCCGAAGGACGGTTTACGATCACATACTGTCCGGGAATGTTAACAAAGGAAGAAATAGAATCGGTGAATTTCCGATATGCAGATATCCAAACAATGATGAAACGATATGATCCGAACGTTCTCAAGGATGGCTTTAATATTATGCCAGATGGAGAAAAAATATTCTACATCTCTAATCCAGCACTTGGACTTTGGGCATATAAAGAAAAATTCAAATAATCAGAAGGTGGGAACATGGCACAGAACAATGCAGATATTGCAATAGTTGGAATTGGTGTAATGGGAGAAAACCTTGCACTGAATTTTGAAAGCAAAGGATTTACAACTGCCGTGTTTGATATCGATACCAATAAAGTAAAACATTTTGTTGAAGGAAGAGCAAAGGGGAAAAAAATCGTCGGTGCATACTCCTATGCAGAATTAGCAGGAGCATTAAAACAACCACGGACGATTTTGATCATGGTGCAGGCAGGCAAAGCTGTTGATGCTGTGATCGATGCAATTGTTCCGTCACTTCAGCCAGGTGATATCTTAATTGATGGAGGAAATACACATTTTCCGGACACTACTCGACGGGTTAAAGCATTAGAACAAAAAGGATTGCTCTTTATTGGGACAGGAGTTTCCGGCGGTGAAGAAGGTGCGTTGTTAGGCCCCGCAATTATGCCCGGAGGATCTGTAAAAGCATGGGAACATGTGAAAGTACCTCTGCAAGCGATCTCAGCTAAAGTCGATGGTGTTCCATGTTGTGATTGGCTTGGCGAAGACGGCGCAGGACATTTTGTGAAAATGGTTCACAATGGAATTGAATACGGCGATATGCAGTTGATCTGCGAGACGTATCAAATGATGAAATCAGTTCTTGGACTTTCCAATGAGGAGATGCATGAAGCGTTCAAGGATTGGAATAACGGTGAATTGAAAAGTTATTTAATTGAGATCACCCGTGACATATTAAACGTAAAGGATAACAATGGAAACGCAGTGGTTGATACAATTTTAGATAAAGCTGGTCAGAAAGGAACAGGGAAATGGACGGTGGTGACTGCATTAGATACCGGAATGCCTCTTACGTTGGTCACTGAATCCGTCCTTGCCCGATGTCTTTCTGCGC
Source organism: Bacteroidota bacterium (assembly GCA_025355705.1). Lineage (GTDB taxonomy): Bacteria > Bacteroidota > Ignavibacteria > UBA10030 > UBA8401 > UBA8401. The sequence continues at coordinate 3,013 of JANXZD010000532.1, forward strand.
TCAAGGATGAACGTATTGCCGCATCAAAAAAATTATACGGTCCAACATCATCTATTCGTACCGACAAAAAATTGTTCCTCGCCGAATTGAAGAAATCGTTGTACTTGGCAAAGATTATTTCCTATGCTCAAGGATTCAACCTGATGCGCGCTGCAGCGAAAGAATTCAAATGGAATTTGAACTTTGGAGGTATTGCATTGATATGGCGAGGAGGATGTATCATTCGTTCTGTATTCTTGAATAAAATAAATGAAGCATTTGTTGTTAATTCTAACTTAGATAATTTACTTCTCGATCCATTCTTTAATAAAATCGCAAATGAATATCAACAATCCCTCCGTAATGTTGTGGCAGAAGCTGCCCAACGTGGGGTATGGATCCCTGCATTATCTTCTGCGTTGATGTACTATGATGGATATCGTACTGAAACTCTTCCGCATAATCTTTTACAAGCCCAGCGCGATTATTTCGGCGCACATCAATATGAACGTGTTGATAAGCCGCGTGGTGAATTTTTCCACACCAATTGGACTGGTCGGGGTGGAGAAACTGCATCTACAGTATATAATGTATAAATGATCTTTAATTGTATTTTCGATGCGAATTGTTGTTGATAAAAATAATCCTTGCGTTGTAGAAGCATTCCAGCAATTTGGTGTTGTTTGCGCATTACCGACTTCAGAAATAACAAAAGAAACAGTTCGAGATGCTGAGATATTGATCATCCGTTCAGAAACAAAAGTGACGAAGGAACTTCTTGAGAATAGTGCCGTTCGCTTTGTTGGAAGTGCAACGATTGGAACGGATCATGTTGATATTGAATATTTAAGATCAACCAAACGAATATTTGCAAACGCTTCTGGATCTAACGCCAATTCTGTTGCTGAATATGTCGTGACTGCGTTGCTACATCTTTCACAGAAAAAATCATTCACTTTGCGTGGCAAGTCAATCGGTGTTGTGGGTGTAGGCAATGTAGGATCTAAAGTAGTCGAATATGCCAAAGCATTAGGTTTGACGGTTCTTCAAAACGATCCGCCATTGGCCCGGAAAACTGGAAACAAATATTTCCTTCCGTTAGATGCACTGATGGATTGTGATTTTATTTCGTTACATGTTCCTTTGATCAAAGTAGGGGAGGATCCTACCGACCACCTTTTTTCAAAGGATCGAATCTCCAAAATGAAAAAAGGAGCGATGTTGATTAACACTTCGCGCGGAGCCGTCGTTCATGGAGATGCATTAAAGCAATCTCTCGATGCAGGTTCTCTTTCTGGAGCGGTGATTGACGTGTGGGAAAATGAGCCGCTGATCGACATTGAATTGCTGCAAAAAGTTGAGATTGGGACTTCACATATTGCTGGTTATTCTTATGATGGAAAAGTTGCAGCGGTGAAGATGCTGTATGATGAGGCATGCATGGTATTTGATCAACCGGTGTTATGGTCGCCCGAATTGAATGCTGCTGAATCTCCTCGTAAAACTATTGTCATAGATCGCAACGAGTTTGGCAATGAAAAAAAGATCCATGACGTCACTCGTCAATGTTACGACATTGAAAATGATGATAAAGCATTACGATTGATAAGTTCCATTCCGAAAAATGATCACCAATCTTATTTCCGAAGACTACGATCTGAGTATCCGATTCGGAGAGAGTTTTTTAATACCAGTGTCACAGGATCAACGGATGACATTAAGCAAACACTGTTTCGCATTGGGTTTCAAATAAATTAATGTATTTACATCATAAAGGAAAACAGTAAATGTCTACTTCAGAAACTTATACTCCAACATACAAAAGCAACATTTTACCATATACCGGAATGAATGCAGTATATGTTCAGGCAATATTTATCTCTTCCGCAATAGTATTACCCATCATTGCACATTCACTTCATGCACCGGTCAGATATCTTTTGCCGATGCATTGGCCGGTGATACTAGCTGGTATATTATATGGTTGGCGCGCCGGTGCGATCACCGGGGCATTAGCACCTCTTTTGAGCTATTTATTATCGGGTTATCCATTACCCAATATTCTTCCTTCAATGACTGCAGAATTATTTGCCTATGGATTGATCGCCGGTATGCTTCGGCAAAAATTCAACGTCAATTTGTTTATCTCCATCGGTGCTTCAATAGTGATCGGAAGAATAGTGTTCATTGTTTTTGTGGTGATAACAAACAGAGCGTCAATTTCCGATTTAGAATATTTCAAAGTTGCGCTTGTTCCTGGATTTGCGGCGGCATTCTTACAGATCCTTTCACTCCCATTTCTTTCAAATTATATTATAAATAAAAATCGAAAAGATGAAAAGATGTAGAGTATCGTAACGATGAAAAACTAGCCCAGTCAAGATCTTATATTTCCTCATTTATTTTCTTTAAAGGATATCATGGAGCAAATTTCAGAAAAAATCGGTAAGCAACGATGGAAAATATGTGCGTTGTTATTTTTTGCAACAACGATCAATTACATGGACAGGCAGATCCTTGGTCTTTTAGCTCCGGTCTTACAAAAAGAGATTGGTTGGAGTGAAAGTGAATATGCATGGATTGTTACAGCGTTTCAAGCGGCATATGCTTTGGGTCTTGTGGGATTTGGCTGGTTCATCGATAAATTCGGAACAAAAATAGGATATGCTGTAGCAATTACCGGTTGGAGTATTGCCGCAATGGCACACGCAATGGTAAGTACAGTGTTTGGTTTTGGAGCAGCCAGGGCTGGTTTAGGATTAAGTGAAGCTGGAAATTTTCCTGCAGCACAAAAAGCAGTCGCAGAATGGTTCCCGAAAAAAGAACGTGCGTTGACCACGGGTATCTATAATTCCGGAGCAAATATAGGCGCGGTCTTAGCACCGGCAGTCGTTCCTTGGTTGACCGTTACTTATGGATGGCAAGAAGCATTTATCTTTGTCGGTGCACTCGGATTTATTTGGATCGTATTTTGGATGAAGATGTACGATAAACCAGAAAATGTAAAATCCGTCACGAAAGCTGAACTGGAATACATTCAACAAGATACTGTTGAACCAGCAATAGAGAAAATGTCGATGAGAAGTTTATTAAAATATCGACAGACGTGGGCATTTGTTATTGGAAAGTTCCTTACAGATCCGATATGGTGGTTTTATCTTTATTGGCTTCCGAAGTATTTTGCCAAAGAATATAATCTTTCTATCACGGGTCTAGGATTGCCATTGATCACTATCTATATGATGACGAGTATTGGCAGTGTTGGTGGAGGCTGGCTTTCGTCAAATTTCATTAAGAGAGGTTGGACGATAAATAAGTCCAGAAAAACTGTAATGTTGATTGCTGCGTCGTTGGTTCTTTCAATAATCATTGCTTCACAAGTAACCGATCTGTGGACAGCAGTATTTTTGATCGGAATTGCGGCAGCAGCTCATCAGGCTTGGTCAGCAAATATTTTCACCACAGCATCAGATATGTTTCCCAAAAGAGCGGTGGGTTCATTAACCGGTCTAGGTGGAATGGCAGGATCGGTCGGAGGAATGCTCTTTGCTCCATTCATAGGCTACGTGCTTCAATGGACAGGAAGTTATTTTATCCCATTCATGATTTCAGGAACGGCATACTTAATTGCGCTCGGAATTTTCCATCTGCTCGCCCCAAAAATGGAACAAGTAAATTTATAATAGAGTCAAAGTACTAAAAATAAGAATTTTGCTTTAGATATTTAAATAAATCATTTAAGGAAGAACCATGTCGCTTAAAATAAAATCTTCAACTGCAACGACGTTTGACTTAGTATCACTTGGAGAAACGATGATTCGTTTAAGTCCGCCTGGACATCAGCGAGTTGAATTCTCACCGACGTTTGAAGTGTGGGTTGGTGGGGGAGAATACAATGTATCCTATGCACTATCTCGTTTAGGCCTTCGAACAGGCTGGGTTGGCGGACTCAATGATTCTCCTATGGGGGCAATCGTTAAAAACCATGCACGTGCAGTTGGTGTAAATATTGATTATGCCGTTACTAGAAAATATGATGGAATGGGAAAGAAAGACAGAATTGGCCTTAATTTTACTGAGGTCGGATTTGGTCCCCGAGCGTCTGTTACTCTTTACGATAGAGCACATTCTGCAACGGCAGGAATCAAACCGGGAGAAATTGACTGGAAGAAATTATTCATTGAAAAGGGAGTGCGATGGTTTCATACCGGCGGAATATTTTCTGCACTTTCAGAATCAACACGATTGGTTGTTGCAGAAGCAGTAAAGGCTGCGCACGAAGCAGGAACAATCGTTTCGTACGATCTTAATTTCCGTTCAAAACTATGGAGCAGCAAAGAAGCAATAGAAACGACAAAACCGTTGGTTCCCTATATCGATTGTTTGATCGGAAACGAAGAAGATTTTCAAAAAGTATTGGGCTATGAAGTTGAAGGTGTTGATGTGGACAAAGGAGAGATCGATACGAAGGCATTTAAAAATATGGTCAACAAAGTTGTAAAAGATTTTCCAAATGTAAAGGTTGTTGGAACAACTTTGCGAGGAGTCCGATCCGCTGGAGTGAATGATTGGTCTGCAATTATGTGGACAGAAGGAACATTTTACGATGGATTACAAATGCCCGCACTTGAAATTGAAGACCGTGTTGGCGGCGGAGATGATTTTGCTTCGGGCTTCACATTTGGCTTCTTGAACGATAAGACTCCACAAGAGTGTGTGAATCTTGGTGTTGCACATGGTGCAATGCTGATGACTACGCGCGGAGATTCGAGTATGATCACTCTTGAAGAACTGTTGCATGTCGCCAAAGGGGGTAGTGCAAGAATTAAGAGATAATTTGCGGATGAGGAATTTTGAGTGCGAATAATGATGCCATACTATCGGCTATTCGTGTTGTTCAAAACAACATCCATACTAGCGAACGGTTCCTCCGCTGCATTTTTTATTTTATTCAATTCGATAAGGAATGATTTTTTTTGGTCCATGTGATATTTGCGTCGGATTTTTTGAATCATAAATATTGAATTCAATAACACTTTCTGAACTTATTGCACCGATTTCTTTATCCATTTCTATATGTCTTTTACACCGATAGGTTTTCGCCCAAAACGGTGCGAAAAAAGTCCTTGACATTAGATTTAAAAAATTTTAAGTTATCGATAAAGTAAACGATAAATCAAACCACCATAATGCCATTATGAATATTAAATCAAACGTTCTTACGGTCACAATGTTCATTTGCTTTGCACATCAACTGTTCGCACAAGGTGTATTGCAAGGAGTTGTGTCAGACTCTACATCACGTCAAGAATTAATTGGTGCGAATGTGTTCTTAAAGGGAACTGCAATGGGTGCAGTTACTGACATTGAAGGAAAATATAAAATCATGGGTATTCCCGAAGGAACTTATAGTTTACGGTTCTCATATTTAGGGTTTACAACTAAAATTGTAGAGGTAAAAGTTATTGATAGACAATCTATTGTAGTCAATTCAAAATTGGTTCCAGATGTTATCGAAGGAAATGAAGTTGTAATAACTGCACAGGCAAGGGGGCAAGTTGCAGCGATCAATCAACAACTAACTTCGAAAAGTATTGTGAATGTTGTTTCCGAAGAAAAAATTAAGGAGTTACCAGATGCTAATGCTGCAGAAGCAATTGGACGCTTGCCCGGAATTTCTTTAGTTCGTTCTGGAGGGGAAGCAACAAAAATTGTATTGAGGGGGTTAAGTTCAAAATATAGTAATATCACTATTGATGGAGTAAAGATACCAGCGACCGATGCTACAACACGAGATGTGGATCTCAGTACGATTTCACAAGGATCATTAGCGGGAATTGAACTTTTCAAAACGCTTACGTCAGATCAGGATGCTGATGCAATTGCAGGTGCGGTGAATTTGGTCACAAAAAAAGCCCCTTCGCAACGGAACATTGTCTTAGATGTGAAGGGTGATTACAATCGGTTAATGAATTCTGCCAAACAATACGATCTTGGTTTGAGATATAGCGAACGATTTTTTGACGATATCGTGGGAATTCAATTGCAGGGCAATTTCGAACAGAAGATTCGCAGTAAAGAAAGAACAACATATTCATATACACCTCTTTATGCAATTGATTCCAGTAACCAAAACACATCTTTGTATAATGATTATAAGATCAAGTCTTTTACTGTTGATTTCACCGACGAAATCCGTTCGAGAAATGGAATTCAAGGAATTATTGATATCAATACACCTGATAGCGGATCACTAAAATTATCAGGAATGTATAGCAATACAGGGAGAAACAGCACTGTTTTTAATAGAGTATATCCGGGTGCCGGATCGAACACTCCTTGGGATTATAATTTCCGATATTCAGAACAAACAATTGGTACATCAAACGCCTCTCTTCAAGGGAAGAATTTTATCGATGATTTTCAAATTGATTGGGGTGCATCGTATGCTGAATCTCGAACAGAAAATCCTTATGACTACGCATTAAAGTTTACCGAAAACAATGGAGCCGCCGGCGGAATTCTTTCATCTCATGATCATCCAGAAATAAATATCATACCATTTGCAAGGAATGATTTTTCTGCTGCTGCATGTTCGACTGCTATTTACTATATGCGTGAAAATTTTGACAAAGAAAAAACTATCTTTCTGAATGTTCTTAAAAAATATACTGTAATGGATGTAGTATCCGGCGAAATTAAATTTGGCGGGAAGTACAAGAGTAAGTCGCGATGGATGGCACAAGAAGAACTGGATGACAACAGTTACCTGCATTCTCTCGCAACAAATGGTATTGATACAAATAGAATTAAGAGTTCGCGATTTTCAGATTATTATTTAACTGCTTCCAAATTTGGAGCGCCCTCGTTGTCAGACTTCATTGATTACCCGGCATCCTCACGTGATCTTTTAGGACTTTATCGAATGACTCCGTTAATCAACGTTGATGCGATGAAACTCTGGTATGATCTTACAAAGAGTGCGTCAATTAACGGGGAGATCGAATATCTTCCAAATGCTCAAGCACGGCTCTCAAATTATAATGTTATTGAAAAAGTCTCTGCAGCATATCTTATGAATACGCTTAATTTCGGACAAGATGTCACCCTTATCCTTGGAGCAAGAGTAGAACAAGAAACCAATGATTATAC
>JANXZD010000015.1 GCA_025355705.1 Bacteroidota bacterium
TCTTCAAAGCGGCATTTTGATGGATCGGCGAAGTTCCATTCTTCGAGAATGGCGAAGCGGTCGAACCGGCTCTTGAGCTTCGTACTGAGTTCGCCCTGGAATTTCTTCTGGAGGTCGATGTAGACCGCGTCGGACTTTTTCCATTGCATCGCCAGAATTATTCTCGCCATCGGTCATAATCACGAGCACTTTTGTTGCAGGATCTTCAAAATTAAAGGACTTCATCGACTGCTCAATTGCAGAGCCGATCGCAGTGCCAGGGTTCGGCACAGATTCTACATCAATAACATCTAACAATAAATTTGCCGCACCGTAATCTATGGTCAATGGAAATTGGGTGTACGCTTCTCCGGAAAAAACAATCATTCCGATCTTATCACCTGCTAATCGTTCGATCAAATTGCCAATTTCATATTTTGCCTTTTCCAAACGGTTGGGTTTGATATCTTCTGCAAGCATTGATTTAGAAACATCGAGTGCGATGAAGAGATCGACACCTTCTTGTTTCACATCTTCCATTCTAGTACCAACTTGAGGATTTGACAACGCGATAACGAGCATCATAAATGCAAGAATAAAGAGCGATGCTTTCACTCCCCTTTTTCGCGTACTGTGCTGTTCTGCAAGACGCGTGAACAATTCCGACGTGGAAAATAATTTCTTCGCTTTCACACTTTGCATTCGTACGTATGCATACAACACCAGGAAGATCGGCACAACGATCAATAAATAAAGATAATCAGGATGAGCTAATCTGAACATGATTTTTTATGGAATCTTTCTCAACCAAGTAGTTGACAATCCAACGTCACCAATCAATAAAAATACTGCGATAAAAATAAATGAATAGAATAATTCTGTATATCGTCGATACGAACGAACTTCGATCCGAGTCTTTTCAAGCTGATCGATCTCTTGATAGATCGATCGCAATTTTTTATTATCCGTTGCACGGAAATATATTCCATCGGTCAAATCTGCAACCTGTTTCAATACTTTCTCATCGATCTCAACGGGAATCATCTGATACCGAATTCCGAAGGGCGTTTGAACCGGATACGGCGCTTCACCGACAGTGCCAACACCAACGGTATACACTCTAATTCCGTATGACTTTGCGATCTCGGCTGCGGTGATTGGATCAATTTCACCGCGATTATTTACTCCGTCCGTCAAAAGAATAATGACTTTGCTTTTCGCTTTGCTTTCCCGCAAACGATTCACAGCGTTTGCAAGACCAAGACCGATCGCCGTTCCATCTTCGATCATTCCGCTCTTTAATGGTTTGATCAATGTTTTTAAAACTTCATAATCTACCGTCAAAGGACATTGCGTAAAGCTCTCGCCGGAAAAGATCACCAAACCAATTCTATCATTTGTTCGCCCGCCGATAAAATCCTGTGCAACATTCTTTGCCGCTTCAATCCTGTTCGGCTGAAAATCTTCAGCGAGCATGCTGCCGGAAATATCCAACGCAAGAACGATATCAATACCTTCGGAGTACACATTCTGCCCTTTGGATGTTGATTGAGGACGAGCAAGTGCAATGATCACCAACGCCAAAGCGATCAATCGTAGAATAAACGGAAGGTGTCGCAGCCGCTCTTTCATGCTGTATTTGATCATAGCAAACGGCTGCAATGTTGAGTACCGAACATCACTCTCTTTTGCATTAAGCCGATAATAATACCACACTGCAAGCGCTGGAACGAGCAGCAGAAATAATAATAGTTCGGGATTTGCAAATGTAATATCTGTCATTTTTTAGCCACTAAAGCACAAAAACACTAAAAAAATCTTATGAAACAATATTCACAGAATTAGTTGTTTTGTTTTCAATATTGTTCTCGGAAATTTTGGGACCGCTATCTGGTTTTGTCTGTTCAATTATTGAACGGGCTTGACCAATTACTTGGTCATTTTCCGATGCAATCGGTTGATATTTTGCAAACTTCACAAGATCAGCACTGGATAAAAATTGATGGATCGATGAGATGTTATTCTTTTCAAGTTTGAATTTTTCTAACTGTTCCATCACTTCGCCAGTTGTCATTTCAAGCGCGATAAAACCATATCGCAATTCAAAATATCGACGAACAATCTCTGTCGCTTCACTATAGAATGCTTTGATCTCACCAGACTGCCACAATCGTTTCGCTTCCAATTCTTCCAATTGAATCAACGCCAACAAGTGCGGCGGAATAATTGGTTTTACATCAACGATCAATCCTGCTTTTTTCTTTTTCTGTTGGATATAATAATAGATGCCATAACCTGCGCCTACTAATGCCAAAACAACACTTATATATAGAGCAATTTCTTCCGCAGACATTGGAACCGTTAGCTGCGGTTTGATATCTTTAATAGCAAGCGATGTATCAACTGCAACACCACGAATCTCAATCGGAATTGGATTTGAAAATACTGAATGGATCTTACCGCCTATATCCTTGTATTGAACAGCAAACGGCTGCACATTATAATTGCCTGCATCATATTTTGCGATGATGAAATTTTTTTTCAACTCAACTTCACCATTCAGTTCAGTCTTCAACAGTGAATCTTGTTGGACGATCTCGAACACACCGATCGTATCTTTGAATGTTGGAAAGCCGATTGGAGTTGAGGAAGGATATTTTACGTTCACAGAATAATGAATCCAATCTCCTATGGAAACCGATTGCGAATCGACACTTGCGTTGACGGTGACATCCTGCGAAAATGTGAACATTACAACGAATAATACAACACTAAACGATTGCAACAAACGCATCATACTCTCGCCTCTCTCATCTTAAAAAAATCTACCAAAGGGCGAATGTACGGTTTATGCGTTTCGATGGTGATGCGGTCAACTTTTGTGGAAAGGAAAGCTTTTTTCATCCGTTCATCATGCTGTTTCCAAAATTGCTGGAAGGAAGACTGAATTCCTTTGTCACTTGTGTCGATCCATCGTTCAAGTCCGGATTCAGCATCTTTCATCTTGATCAGACCGATCTTGGGCAGGTCTCGTTCTCGCGGATCATTCAATGTTACGGCAATAACATCGTGGCGTTTGCTGACGATACGGAGTGCATTGTCATAATCCTTATCGATAAAATCAGAAACGATAAAACTAATGGAACGTTTCTTGATGACGTTGTTCAAATATTGGAGCGCAACACTGACATTTGTTCCGGTTCCTTTTGGTTCAAAGGAGAGCAACTCACGAACGATGCGAAGGATGTGTGATTTTCCTTTGTTCGGTGCGATAAATTTTTCTACACCATCCGAGAACATGATCAAACCAACTTTGTCATTGTTCCGAATTGCAGAGAATGCCAGAACCGCACAGATCTCGATCGCAATCTCATTCTTTGTTGCAGTAACGGTTCCAAACTGTCCGGACTTGCTCACGTCAACAACAAGCATCACGGTCAATTCACGTTCTTCTTCAAATATTTTGACGAACGGTTTATTGGCGCGTGCCGTAACATTCCAGTCGATCTTACGGATGTCATCGCCATAGGAGTATTCACGCACTTCGGAAAATTCCATCCCTCTTCCTTTGAAGACCGAATGATATTCTCCGGAGAATACCTGATTCACCATTCCGCGGGTTTTAATCTCAACTTGGCGTACTTTTTTTAATAGCTCTGCTGTGGTCATTATTCAATTAACAATGAACAATGAACAATTATCAATGCAAAAAAAATATTATCCATTGATAATTATTCATTAATAATTCGTTACGGAACTTCAACTTTGTTCAAAATTTCCTGTACAATTGTTTCGGAGGTTACTTGTTCCGCTTCTGCTTCGTACGTAACACCGATTCGATGGCGCATTACATCGAGTGCTACAGCGCGGACATCTTCAGGAATAACATACCCACGACGTCTGATGAATGCATATGCTTTTGATGCAAGTGCCATGGAAATTGTCGCGCGAGGCGATGCACCGTAGTTGATCAAGTTCGCCAGATTCGGAAGCTGTGCTTCTTTTGGATTACGAGTTGCAAAAACGATATCAAGAATGTACCGCTCGATCTTTTCATCCATATAAATTTCCTGCATCGAAGAGCGGGCTTTCAGGATCTCTTTTCCGGAAACAACAGCTTTCACGTCGGAATATTTTCCGGTAACATTTTGACGCATAATGAGCAATTCATCATCCTTCGACGGATAGTCGATCTTCACCTTCAACATAAAACGATCGACCTGTGCTTCGGGAAGCGGATAGGTTCCTTCTTGTTCAATCGGATTCTGAGTAGCGAGAACAAGAAATGGTTCATCAAGTTTGAATGTCTCTTCGCCAATCGTTACCTGACGTTCCTGCATCGCTTCGAGAAGTGCACTCTGCACTTTTGCCGGTGAACGGTTGATCTCGTCCGCAAGAATGAAATTCGAAAAGATCGGACCTTTCTTTGTCTGGAATTTTCCATCCTTCTGATTGTAAATTAGCGTTCCAACAAGATCCGCGGGAAGCAGATCAGGCGTAAACTGAATGCGCTGGAATTTTGCATCAATTGCAGAAGCGAGCGTCTTAATTGCCAATGTTTTTGCAAGACCCGGCACACCTTCCAATAAGATATGTCCGTTTGCAAGTAAGCCGATCAACAAGCGTTCGACCATATGCTTTTGACCG
>JANXZD010000098.1 GCA_025355705.1 Bacteroidota bacterium
CAACACCTCCTCGCATCGGACCGCGACGGTAACTCTACCAGCGGTGCTGGGAATCCCATGAGTACCCAGAGTGTTCAGGACGGGTTCCGAGTTGCCTATATGCCTGACGGCTGGCAGCCCGTCCCCGAGCCGTCATCGATCCTCGCCCTTCTCTGCGGCATCGGCGGGCTGGGTTTCATCCGAAAACGAATGAAGTAACTCCAACAGCACCAACAGACTCTATAGAGAGCCAAAAGCAGGGAGACTAGGATGAACAAAACTTTGGTAATTGCGGCGGTGCTTGCATATTTTTTTCTAGATGAGATGCTAGGAATTGCAGGAATTATAGGTGCGTCTTTAATTGTCGCTGGAATATTAGTTTCGGAATTTTTCGATAATATTACGGCTAAATTATTTTTCAGAAATCAGCCTGCGGAAGATTGATGATTGAAAATGCAAAAATTACTGTAAAAGGAATCGTGCAGGGTGTTGGATTTCGATGGTTCGCAGATAGGACTGCTCGTAAGTACGAAGTAAAAGGGTTTGTCGAAAATCTTACTGACGGTTCTGTGTTCTTGGAAATAGAAGGGAAGAGAAGTGAAATTGAATATCTCATCAAAGAACTCCGTTCCGGTCACAAAATGGCAAAGGTTGAAGAAGTTATTGTTGAATGGAGCAAACCACATCATTTATTTATCAATTTTAAAATTAAAGCCTAATGACACGTATTGGATTCGGATATGACGTTCACAAATTGATCGAGGGAAGAACGTTGATACTTGGAGGAGTTGAAATTCCTTTTGAAAAGGGATTGCTCGGTCATTCTGATGCAGATGTCCTTTTACATGCAATTTGTGATGCTTTGTTGGGTGCAGCAGCGCTTGGAGATATTGGAAAACATTTTCCTGATACTGATATTCGATTTAAAGGGATTTCAAGTATTGAATTACTAAAACAAGTAGGGAGTTTATTGAATCATAATGGGTTTGGAATTGGGAATATCGATTCGACGCTCGTTTTGGAACAACCCAAAATAATGACTTATATAAATCAAATGCAGAAGAATATTGCCAATGCGCTCGAAATATCGGAAAATCAGATTTCAATAAAAGCAACAACAAACGAAGGAATGGGTTTTATTGGAGTTGGTGAAGGTGCTGTTGCATATGCAGTTACAATCATTACTTCGTTAGGATAATATTAGTTGGAAACTATCATTACTTACCTTCAGCAGCTTAATCCAATATGGGTGTATCTGGTTATTTTTGCAATTGGCTATATTGAAAATATTTTCCCGCCATCGCCAAGCGATGTTTTGATCGTTGCTGGAGGATATTTGGTTGGTACTGAACATATTGGCTTTATTCAAACTTTAATTATAGCGACAATTGGAAGCACTACCGGTTTTATGACAATGTATAAAATCGGTGATTGGTTTGGTCTATCGATCATCGAGAAAAAAAAGATAAAGTTCCTTCCGATAGAGTCGGTACACAAGGTTGAAGATTGGTTTCGAAGGTATGGTTATTGGTTGATTGTTGTAAATAGATTTCTTTCTGGAACGCGAGCTGTTGTAGGTTTCTTCGCCGGTATGGCCGAAGTGAAATTCATACCGACTGCAATACTTTGTTTTATAAGTGCTTTGATATGGAATGGAATATTAATTTACGCAGGGACATTGGTTGGCGCAAATTGGCAATCTATAGGAATTTATTTATCTACCTATAGTCAAATTGTTACAACATTAGTAGTTACTGGATTAATTGTGATTATTATTCTATGGTTTAATCGCAAAGGAAAAAAAGGTGAATAAATTTTTATATTTGACCTAGGCTTCAGTATTCGTTTTATCAATACTCGCTTATGTTTTCATCTTCATCGTGAAGTCAAAATTTTTGCAGTCGCTAAGAATATTTTCCATTTCCAGAATACAAAAATTGTGATAGTTTTCATTCAACAGGTAATACGTTGGATTACTGTAGACAGCAGATGACATTGCAGGTGGAGCAATGGATCTTGTAATAAGAATGCTCAGAGTTACTCAATTGAAAATGTTGAACACAAAAATAAAAGAAATCAAATTAAATAAATAGTCTTAACTATCTGTGAAATCACTGTTTACATTCGATGTTCATAAAAAATATTTGATCTTATTAGGAATATCGTCAGCTATTCTTCTCGGTCTTTCATTTCCTCCACTTCAATTGGGAATCCTTGCTTGCATCGGATTTGTACCATTTCTCATTTTGACTGACTCAATAAATTCATTCAGCAGGTTCTTTCGATATTCATATTTCACTTTTTTTCTGTTTTCTCTGATATCCTTGTACTGGGTTGGTGGATTTACACACGGTAAAGATCCTTATTTAATGATTGCCGGTGCTGCATTGTTTCTCTGGGAACCATTAGTCCTATCATTACCGGCATTCGTATACTTTTTTATTAAGAAAAGTTTAAATAGTAAATTTTCTGTGATTACTTTTCCTTTTATATGGATAACGATGGAATGGTTGTATGCACTGGGAGAATTGGCATTTCCTTGGCTGCACATCGGGAATTCCCAGACATATCAGCTCGATAAAATTCAGTTTGCAGATATTACCGGTGTATATGGTATTTCTTTCTGGATATTGGTCATTAATGTGCTAATATATTTTTTATTTAAACAAATTCAATCATCTTCAAAAATAGGAAAGCCTTCATATTATCTGACTCTGTGTATTGCTTCGGTTTATATAATGCCCAGTTTCTATCGGGTTGATGAAAATTCATTCCATACTGCAAAGGGTAAACCAATCAATGTTGGCATTATTCAGCCGAATATTGATCCGTGGAACAAGTGGAAAGGTGCAAATACTTTTTTAGGACGATGGGGACAAGCTCAATATTATCTTAAACTTATCGGACAACATATCAATGATAGTATTGATGTAGCAGTGTTACCAGAGTCTGCGATATTGTTAAATCTTCCAGCCTATTCTCAACAAATGCAAGAATTTAAATCAGACGTTGATAGTTTGAATATTTCTGTAATAACTGGTTATGTTCGTGTTCAGTATTATGAGACAGGAATTGCTCCTCCAACAAGTAGTTTAATTAAAGGGACAAATGTTCGGTATGACTCATTTAACTCAATAATGTTTGTCGAACCACAGTCAAATGAAGTTCAAACATATAGTAAAATGCGTTTAGTTCCTTTTGCAGAGCGGATTCCATATGCAGATAAAGTCCCATTCCTTATTGAGCCGTTACGATGGGGTGTAGGAATCAGTAATTGGGGACTTGCACACGATAGTACAGTGTTTACAAGTAAAAAATTTGGATCTAAATTCTTAGCAATGGTATGCTATGAATCTATTTTTCCTGAATTTGTCTCGAAATTCGTTGATAACGGAGCAGAATTCTTGGTATTTACAACCAATGATAGTTGGTGGGGAAATACTTCAGGCGCTCGGCAGCATAATCAGTATTCAATTTTAAGAGCTATAGAGAACCGGCGATGGGTAGTTCGGTGTGCTAATGGCGGTATTTCATCATTTGTAGACCCAATGGGAAGAATGTACGATCAGACGGAGATGTATACTGAAGCGTTCATCAAACATCAAATTGAGCCACTGCAAGAAAAAACATTTTATACAAAACATGGTGATTGGTTTGCAAGAATTTGTGCAAGTATAACAGGATTAATTTTTTTATTTTCAATTGGTTATAGATTTATTAGAAAGTAATTATGAACAATCAATTTATTGATTTACGCAGCGATACCGTTACACGACCATCGAAAGCAATGCGCGAAGCAATGGCAAACGCCGAAGTTGGTGATGATGTCTTCGGTGAAGATCCAACGGTCAACAAACTTCAAGAAACAGTTTCTGCTCTTATAGGAAAAGAAAGTGTATTATTCGTTCCGAGCGGCTGCATGAGCAATCAACTTGCGTTGAAAGCTCATACCGAAATGGGTGATGAAGTGATTATGGAGCAGGATGCACATATGTTCAATTATGAAACAGCCGCACCTTCCATAATGTCCGCAGTGCAGGTAAAAACTATTCCTGGCGTTCGTGGAGTATTTCGAACTGATGAATTGCCGCCACATATTCGTCCGGCAATTTATTATATGCCGAGAACACGGGTGATCTGTGTTGAGAATACACACAATCGTGCAGGTGGAGCTATTTTCCCGATTGAAGAGATCAAAAAAATTTCTGCCTTTTGTAAAGAACTGGGAATCATCTTCCATCTTGATGGTGCGCGACTATGGAATGCTTCTGTCGCAACCGGAATTCCAATGAACGAATGGGCACAGTATTTTGATTCTGTCTCTGTCTGTTTTTCCAAAGGATTAGGTGCACCCGTCGGTTCTGCAATTTGTGGATCTAAGGAGTTTGTCACAAGAGCTCACAAATGGAGAAAAGTGTTCGGCGGAGGGATGCGCCAATCAGGAATTATTGCTGCCGGTGCGTTATATGCAGTTCAGAATAATATTGAACGGTTAAAAGAAGACCACGAGAAAGCAAAATATTTTTCACAAGAACTATCAAAAATTAAATCATTCGAGATCGATCTTGAAAGCGTTCAAACGAATATCGTTCTTGTTGATGTACAAAAAACCGGAAAGACACCACAAGAAGTTATGGCATTATTAAAAGAACAAGGTGTCTTGGTTTCAGTCGGAACATTTACCAAGTTTCGCGCATTGATGCATCTGGATGTTACTAAAGATCAGGTGAAATTCGCAGCAGAAAAATTTAAACAGATTTTTGGGTAATATGGATATCTCAAAATTCAAACATATCGATCACATACACGTACGTAATTATGAGATCGACTGGCAGGGAATCGTTCACAATGGAAATTATTTATTATATTTTGAAATTGCGCGTGTAAATTATTTCAAAGAGATCGAAATGAAGATCGACGAACGTACGATATCCGGGTCCATTCGAATAGTTCTCGTTCGGAATGAAATTGATTATCTTAATTCTGCAACATACGATGATCGGTTAAAGATCTATACGAGAATTTCAAGAATCAAAAACTCCAGTTTTGTTTGTGAAGGATTGATGTTCAACGCAGAAACGAATTTACTGATTGCAAAAAACGTTGCCGTTCATGTCTGGACGGATGCACGAACAAAAAAATCAATACCAGCTCCGAATGAATTTAGACGGCTGGTTGATAAATACGAAGGCGGAAACGCTGAGATTCTCTGGCCGACAATAGAAGTTTAATATG
>JANXZD010000160.1 GCA_025355705.1 Bacteroidota bacterium
GGATCGTCCATATCAGGCAAACATAACTTCTATCCTGAATGTAAAAAAGGATGAACCATTGTATGATTTTGCTCCCGGAATTCTTGATGACTATACCGTCTATATACGAGCTTTCTTCCAATCAGGTAAACGGTATACGCAGCAGATCTATACCGGTGTTGATGCAGACGGCAGACCTCAGTATCGCACCAAGATTGAGGATCCTTTACAAGAGCTTGCTGAATATTGGTTTTATATAAATATGAATATCGAAAAATATTTTGATCTTGGTTTCGGAAGATTAACAGTTAGTCTGGAGATCCAAAATCTTCTTGACAACAAGAATTCACAGATCATCAATTCTGTTACCGGGAAAGCGTACGAATATGGTGACAATACACCGACATCATTCAATGATCCGCGTTTTCCCGATCTTCAATATCCAGTTTCACCATATCCATACAATCCGGCACGATATCTAGCTCCACGTACGGCACGGTTAGGTGTAGCTTTACGCTTTTAATTTGAAAAAATTTTAGTGAACAATAGCCGACACATATTGAAAAGGTTCAGACAAACATCTCTATTTGTATTTGTAGCGATGTTCGTTTATCAGGATTCCTTTGCCCAATTGGTGCCCAATCTCGGCAGTCAACGTTCAGGAATTTCTTCATATCAATTCTTAAAGATCGGTGCAGATGCGCGCGGTGCAGCAATGGGCGAAGCGATCGTTGCTGTATCAAATGATGTTTCAGCATTGTATTGGAATCCGGCAGGTCTAACAAATTCCATAAGCAATCAAGCTGTATTTTCGCACACGGAATGGCTTGTCGATCTTCAGCATGAATTTTTTGGTATCAGTTATTCATTAGGTGGAAATGACTTTGTTGGATTCTCCTTCACATCGCTTCATACCGATCCAATGCCGATTACAACTGAATATCAACCAACAGGCAACGGAAACTATTTCAATTTTAGCGATATTGCCATTGGCGGAACATATGCACGAAAGATGACAGATCAATTCAGTTTTGGTATTACCGCCCGTTATGTAAGAGAGAATATAGCAGAATTACATACCGAGGCAGTGTTGATCGATATCGGAACATATTATTTTATGGGATTGGGCACTTCTCGGTTTTCTGTTGTCGTGACAAATTTTGGTGATAATGTTGAACCAAATGGGACTGCAGTAAATGGAGCGGGAGAGAACGTCAGTTCATTCCAGGGATTTTCGCCGCCGACATTATTCAAACTCGGTTATGCGTTTGAACCGTGGATGGATGAAACGAATCGGCTGACAACATCAATACAATTAAATCATCCCAATGATAATGCTGAGAATATTCGCCTTGGTGTTGAATATGAATATGATAAAATGTTCTTCCTGCGTGCGGGGGTAAAACGAACAATTGGAGAATCGATCTTTGGTAAATCGATTTCATCTGCTGAAGATTTTTCGTACGGAGGCGGCGTAAGAATTCCGCTCGGTATTACAATTGCAAATTTGGATTATGCATTCTCTAATTTTAATGACCTTGGTTCTGTTCACAGAATTTCGGTGATGTTAACTTATTAAAAATGAATAAACTGTTTCTCCATATCGTTATTATTAGTAGTGTTGTTACTTCATGGTTGTTTATTGCCGGGTGCGAAGAACCGATCCCAACGCCCACTGGAACGGCGCTGCCGCAGATCGGCGATACTTCGTATGTTGAAAAGAATACATGGACAGGGATTTTTAATAAGCCCCGTACGATCATCTATGGGTTAGATCAGTTATTGTATGTTACGGACACAGAAAACAATCGTATCGTGATGTTGAACCAAGCGGGACAGATATTGAGTGTCAGCAAACCTATTCGTAAACCGATCTCGATCGCTCAGGATTTAAAACTTGATCTGTTGGTTGGTGCTGAGACCATAGAACCAACTACCGGTGATACGATCGGAGTGCTATTGAGGATAAAATTAGTAGCGGCAAGTCATAATTTGAACAATGCTCAGATCGATACTGTGTGGAAAGAACCTGCTCGACCAAAACGACGTTTTGTCGGCATCGGGATTATTTTGAATAATGAGTATTTGGTTGTGCGTGATGGACCGGACAATAGCAGTATTGTTGATCCGGATGCACGTGTTCTTCGATTCAAATATCGACCGAATGCCACAACAAAGAAAGATTCATTCATTACGCCGTTAGGTGAATTGCAGTCAGGTGCCGGTAGCTCTATCACAAATATCAATCATCCGACAGGGATAGCGACATTTCCGAATAGCGGTGATTTTATTGTTACTCAAAATTCTGACGGAGTTCAATACTCTGCTATTTGGATGGCATTCACAAAGAATCAAGACTTTGAAGGATGGCTTCCAAAATTTGATCCGACGATTGTGGATCAACGATCTATTGAGTTCATCAGCCCCAATAGATTTAGAAGTGCAGCAGGCGTCAGCATAGACCGCATTCGTCGGGATATTTTTGTCATTGATGCTCTATTGGACAGTGTAGCAAAGTTCAATAACCGCGGTAAATTCAAAGTGGAATCATTTGGAAAGAAAACTCCTGGTATCACATTAAATCATCCCGGTGGTGCGGCAATTGCAGAAAATACTCTTTACGTTTGCGATACGCAAAATGATCGAATTGTTCTGTACCGTCTCTCTACCGACAACTAAAATATTGTATTTAATATTTTATTAGGGCAGGCATCATTGTCTGCCCTTTTTTATTGTATGAACATTGTCATTTTCAGCGGTGCAGGTCTCTCTACGGAAAGCGGCATCCCAACATTTCGCGACAGCGGAGGATTGTGGGAACAGCACCGCATTGAAGATGTTGCTTCTCCAGAAGGATGGACAAAAAATAAAAAACTCGTCCTGGATTTCTACGCAATGCGTTTTATAAAACAAGCGGAATGTTTTCCGAATCCAGCCCATGATGCAATTGCAGAACTTTCTAAAATCCACACCGTGGTAAATGTAACACAGAATATTGATACACTTCTTGAGCGTGCCGGATGTGAAAATGTTTGGCATTTACACGGACGCATTGATATGCAAAAATGTGAATCCCATCATTCTCTTGCTTTTCCGGAACAATACGATTTTGATTGTGATTACAAGTCCTTGATCACGAAGCCAATACAGATCGGTGATTCATGTCCTCAATGCGGCGGTCAGCTGCGTCCTGATATTGTGTGGTTTGGAGAACCAGTGGATATGCGTGAGGAATTTTTGATGGAGCAAATACGGATTGCCGATATCTTTATCGGTGTTGGGACATCTGCGCAAGTGTATCCTGCGGCGGGATTATTGCCGATGTTTCGGCGGACGAAAGAAAAATATTTTATCGATCCCAATCCTAATTATGATCTTCTTGATGGATATACTGTGTTGAAAGGAAGTGCGAGCGAACAACTGCCGAAACTTGTTGCGAAATTATTATAATAAAATCCTTGCGAAGGTTTTGAACCTTCGCAAGGATTTATAGCTTTATCCTGTATTTCTCAATCCCGCTGCAATACCATTGATGCAAAGGAACATCACTTCTTCTAGATCTTTTCGAGATTCTTCCGATAATTTTTTTTCGCGAAGTCGTTTTAATAGTTCCACCTGCATATAGCTCATCGGATCGACATAGGGGTTTCGCAGAGTGATTGATCGCTGCAACATTTGATTATTTTCTAAAAGCGACTGCTGTTTCGAAACAGAAATGATCGCCTCTTTTGTCTGTTCAAATAGATAGCGCAATGTTGAATATGTCGTTTGTCCGAGTGATGGAGGTTGAACAAGGTCGGCATAATTCCGTGCGATATCAAAATCCGCTTTTGCAATGATCATTTGAATATTATCCACCATTGCTTTAAAAAATCCCCAATGATGATACATCGTTTGCATTGCTGATTTTGAAATTGTAGAACGCTTTTTAAGTCCAACATTCACGCCAAGCCATCCTGGAAGATTATGTCTGCTTTGCATCCATGCAAATACCCATGGAATTGCCCGAAGATCTTCGATCCGTTCAGTATTGTCACGGCGAGCAGGACGGGATCCGATCTTCATACGGGTTATTTCTTTGAGCGGAGTTGCTTGGAAATAATACTGGACTAGATTTTTATCTTCATAAACGATTCGACGATACGCTTCAAAGCTTTCATTTGAAATCGTTTCCATCATCGTTAGCCAATGTGGATGTTTTGCTAATTTGATCTTTGATTGATTTGTTTTATCAAAATATTTCAACAGCATTGCAGAAGTCGTCAGTTCTAAAGTTCGCTGTGCGATCTCTTTGTGAGAATATTTTAAAGAAATGACCTCGCCTTGTTCGGTGATTTTTATCTTTCCATTGATCGAGTGTCCATTTAATGCCATGATCGCCTGAAACTCCGGTCCGCCGCCACGTCCGACAGTTCCTCCGCGACCGTGGAAAAACATCCAATCGATATTATGATCTGATGAACATTTTGCCAGTGCTCGTTGTGCTTTATATAATTCCCAATTTGATGTAATAATGCCGCCATCTTTACTGCTGTCTGAATAGCCTAACATGATCTCTTGATGATTGTTCCGCAGTTCAAGATGTTTTATGTATGAAGGATTTGCATACAATTTCGTCATGATCGAGGTAGAAGCGCGAAGATCGTCGATCGTTTCAAACAACGGAACAATGTTCAATTTACTAAAGCCTTTTTCAAACGATACCAATCCGGTCAATTTCATCAGGAAGAGAACTTCAAGAACATCAGCTGGAGATTCAGTCATACTGATAATGTATGAACGGATCGCGCGTTCATCGATTTCATTCAATGCACGAAGTATCGTCCTGAATGTTGAAAGTAATTCTTTAGTCTGATCCGATAGAACGTTTTCGTCCAATAAGAAAGTATGCAGCTGCAACAATGTTCTTGTCAACCAATCGGCACGTTCATCATCAGACATTCCTGAATAGTTAACAGCGTGCTGCAAACCGATTTCATGAATGGCAGATGTATGAATTTTCTTATGCTGACGAATATCTAATGTCGCCAGGTGAAAACCGAATGATTCAACATTTCGTATCAATTGCTGCAATGTTCCTTTTGAAAGATCCTCACCCTTATTTGCGATCAAACTCTTTCGGATCAGTTCAAGATCGTCTAAGAATTCCCGCGACGATGTGTAGGTTGTCTCATTTGCAGGGAGTGTGCCTTCCAATTTCTTTTTATACCGCAGCAACTTACGATAGGTCAGTGCAATTTTTGTACGATAGACCTCATTTTTATTCCGGATAGCAGGCGGGAAAACTTCATTGTTATCATGAATTTCTTTATCAATTGAATCCAATAGTTCTTTGCTAACGGAAACCACTTTCGAGGACTCGCTCCGAACAACATACAGATCGTCAATCATTTTTATGTATATGTCAATGATGGTATTTGATTGTTTTTTTAATGCGACCCACGTTGTGTCCGAAGTGACGAACGGATTGCCGTCTCTGTCCCCGCCGATCCACGAACCAAAATGTATGAACGTTGGTATTTCGTTTATCAAGGTTGGATACGTTTCTTCAAGCGCCCGTTCAAGTTCTAGATAGAACGACGGAACGGCGTATTGCAGTACCTGAGTAAAATAGAACAATCCATTCGTCACCTCATCAAGAGGTGTGATATCATATGATCGTGTCTCTTCCGTTTGCCATAAACTGGTGATATTCCGTTTGATCGATTGCAGAAGATCCAGTCGCTCGTCCGGTAGAATATCTTTTCGGTCAAATTCTTCAAGAACATTCCAAATTCTGGAATGTTTCTCCAGAACAGTTCTCCGTAACGCTTCTGTTGGATGTGCGGTAAAAACAGGTGAGATATGCAGTCTAGACAAAAACTTTCTCATTTCATTCGCAGAGACTTTTTTTCTTTTTGCAAAATGAAGCGTATGACGGAGGGAACCGGCTGGGTATTGTGATGTTCCTCTTTTTTTTTGTTCTCTTATTCGTTGAATGCGATGATGTTGTTCCGCAATGTTGACGATTTGAAAGTATGTTGAAAATGCCCGAATCAACTTCCGCATTGTTCCGACATCGAGGGTCCTAAATATATGCTGTAACTTTTCTTCACCATTCTTGTCACGAGAAGTACGAAAATCTTTTGTGGAACGACGGATCTGTTCAACGAGGTCAAATAATTTGTTCCCTTCCTGTTCACGAATGACATCGCCAAGAACTGTTCCGAGCAAACGAATGTTTGAACGAAGCGGTGCGTCAGTCGATTGTGCGGGGGAAGAAATGATCATGATTATTTTCGTTTCTTTCCGCTGATCTCGAAGATCCGTTTCAGCACAACTTCTATCTCACTGTCCCAAAATTTCCAATCGTGCGCCCCGGTAGTTTCATGCATTTCAAAAGCAATGCTTTTTTTCCGTAGCGATGCTGCAAAGATGTGTGTTTGTTCAATCACTTCCGGTATTCCGTCCTGCGATCCGGCGGAAAGATAAAAATATGGTGCAGTGTTCGGATTTATTTTTTCAGTTAATTCAAATATATCATTTGCAGACCACGATTCGTTCCGTTTTTCTCCGAACATTTCGCGAACGCTTTTAATAGTTTCCTTGGAACGTCTCGCAACTATCGCCGAGTCTTCAAGTCCGGCCGGGAATTGAATAGAAGGACTAATACATCCGGCAAAGAAAAACATCCCTGGATATTTTAATCCTAATTTTGCAGCTCCGTATCCCCCCATAGAAAGACCCGCTATTGCTCTGCTGAATTTCGATTGTCTCGTTCTATATTTTTTGTCGACATACGGTATAATCTCTTTGATAATAAGATCTTCATAATTTGCATTTTGAAGTGTGATTGAATTGGAATACCAACTATTCTTCGCGTCAGGACAGATAACGATATATTCATATCCTTTTAGATACTTTATCAGATTGGGTTGTTTCACCCAGTTGGTATAATCTCCGTTGAATCCATGAAGCAAATAAACGGATACATATCGTTCTTGTGTCTTTGAATATCCATCCGGCAAAACAGCATAGAACTTTGATATGGTATTCAGTGATTGTGAGAACAAACTGTCTTCCACAACCGTGATTTGGGAAAGAGAAAATTGGAAAAATATTGATATAAAAAATAAATATTTGGGTTTCATAGTTTCACCTTTTGTTGTAATAATCATACTGAAAGATTTCTCTTCAATCAACGCAAATTTGACGATTTAGAATAAATCACTATATTCAAAGAAGAAAACTGTCACACCATGAAAAGAGGAGATATGAAAAAAATTGGAATCCTGTATGGGCAAGAAAATACATTCCCACCGGCATTTATTGAGCGGGTAAACGCGAAAAAAGAGAGTGGAATTATTGCAGAAGCTGTTACGATCGATAAAGTATTGCAAGGTGAATCCTCGGAGTATGATGTCATCATCGATCGGATATCCCAGGATATTCCATTTTATAG
>JANXZD010000089.1 GCA_025355705.1 Bacteroidota bacterium
AGGATTTGCCTACCAAAATTATTTGAAATTTGTCTTTGGCATTATTATTTAATCTTTGCAATTGTCCGCTAACAATATATTGATACGATGGATCTGGGGTTGGTGGCGTTCCGAACATTAATTGCTTAAAAATATATCCACAAATAATGAACAGAAGCCACTTCCATTTTGATTTCATAGTGTTGACTGCCAATGTTATTGCTGCCTAACGGACTGAAACTAATCCCAAAGGGATCCTCGAAGAGTCCTTCTGACCTTCGGAAGCTGCGTGGTAATTTATCCGCCGTTTTTCTGCCAAATGCATCACTTCGTGATTGGCGGGAGTCACGCTTGAGCGACTGTGTAATTAGTGTACATGTAAAGCATGAGATGAAAATAAACCAACAATTACAACAACAGTAAATAAGGCTATAATCATTTCTTTCCTAAATTGAAAATACTCTTCTGTCTTTGTTGCAATGTATTTCATTAACGATTTCCAATTGAGGCTGAGATGAATGATTACTGCAATTAGGAAGATTAATGCACTCATGTTATGAACACTCATTAAAAAATGTTCAAACATTCCTTCGCCGGTGCTTCCTTTACTCAAGAAATAATCAAGCATTCCTTCGCTAATATTGGTTCTAATATAGTGTAAAGGAATACCTGATAGTGGCAAAAGAATAAATGAAAGAAACATAAGCATAGCGGACAAAGCCCGTTTGTTGAATGGTTGTTTCTGTATCTCTGTCATATCTTTTTCTCCTTATTTATAGCTAACTCTGATTCCGCGCTGCCTAACGGACTGGAGCTAAGCTGCGTTGCAACGTTCCAGCGCGTTGATTAAAAGTTTAAATTAAAAATGTACTTTCGTAACGTAAGTTGTATTTAGAAATTTCAACACCCAAAACTTTTGCGCGCCAGCGGTTGCAACGTCAGTTTGAGCGACTGGTTAGGCACCGCTAAAGTTTTTAGGTAACACAACAGTTGTAAATTAAATTTGCCAACAACAAAAACTACATTGAACGTACAATTACTGATTGATTAATGTTTTTTTGATTATTTGCTTTTCGCTAAACTTGTTATGAAAACAAAATATTTAATTGTTGTGTTACCTTTTTTGGCGTGTGCCTAACTAATGATTAGGTCAACTGATTCGACATTGTACACACTAGGGACTAAATAAATGAAAATCTATACTACTGTCCTACAATATAGTACAAGAAATTCATTCTTCAAGCAATCTAGTTAACACGTGGTTTTGCGTTCTTAAAGAGAAATTTATCTGAATTTAATCGGGTGTGAAGAGGGTCTATTGGAAATGAAGTTTAAATAGAAGCAGGAGCAGCGCACCGAGGATATAAACCATCCACCCTCAGACTAAAACTCTGATGCACTCAATTGAAAGAAGGAATTGTAACGGGACTACAGTTTTGCTACAAAAAAATCGCCTTTCGGCGATAATTTGTGAAAACGTTGTACACCCGGAGGGATTTGAACCCCCAACCCTCAGATTCGAAGTCTGATGCTCTATCCAGTTGAGCTACGGATGCAAAAATAATGTTTTAGATCAGATCCCGAATTTTCTGCGCTCTGCGGGATCCTGAAAATGGCTGCTGCTCATAAAAGACATTCGCAGGCTATTTTCGGACTACGGATGCGTTGGAAACATTAAGAGAACTGAACAGTTTTATTGTTGAATCTCTCAAACTGTGTTCAATTGTTGAAAACAATTTAGCAATTTTTTCTGCAGTTTTCAACAATTCATTCATCGTGTCGTAATTCTCTTTCTTGTAATACAACGAACTAATGATTGTGAGTGAGCTACTCGGTTTGGATAGGTTATTTCTTTCGCCACTATGTCTATGTCAGATTGCAAATCTGAAAATAATTCTCTTCTCAACATAAAACCGTACCACCCGATACTGACACCTGCACCTTTGATACGTTCCCGTCGTTTCATGACAAACTATTTTTTTGCTATAGAGATTATCAGAGGGTGTTTTAAATTTTCTGAAAACCTTTCAACATGAGCAACCCATTCTTTTTCCGATGCAAAATCACCGCTCAACGTCCAACCAGCACCGGCATAATATGCGAGAATCGTTTTTTTGCGTAGTGTAGAAGCCATTAACCAGTGCGAACTGTCTTCTGATGCAACAGATGTTTGTAAACCGCTCATCACTACTGCAGTTCCAAGATATCCAACCGCACTATCTGCCGTAGTTAATCCCCACAGCGTCATCCATCCTTGTTTTGCATTTTGCGACACTGTTGTATTTTTACGCTTAACCAATCCTGTAACAACGATGAGATCATCAATGGGAAGATTTGTAATGAATTGTTCTTCAATCTTGTTCAAATTACTTCCTGCATCGAGCGTGATCCGTTTTATTTCAAGAACTTCAATCGTATCAAGTTTCAACTTGGGATAATATAATTCGAACGATACTCGGATTGGCCCATTGGTAATAATGCGATAGAATGAAAATAATCCCGACTGAACAAGATTCCCATTCCACAGTATTCCGGCACTTCCACAGCCAAGTGATCTCCCAACTGAAAAATAATCTGCTCCCTCTCCGTGATCCTGATGGTATGATATTTTCGGATTGAGCTCTTCCCCGTCATACCATTTTTTCACGATCGGGTAGCGGACCTTCTTGTTCCATACATCTGTTCCATTCTTTACATCTCCAGCAAGAGGAGAACCATAGACACGAAACGCGATCCGATCATTCTCCCAAGCAAAATCTTGCCGCGGAAGAACAAACCGCCCATCAACAACAGTGGAAGCTACCGTTTCGGCATTAGTTGAAATCGTAAGAATAAATTTCTTGTTTTCTTTTGGTTTGAATGTCGATTGGAAGATGAGAATATCGGGAACACCATCGAAGTTTTCATCAATCACCTGATGTGCGAGTTTTTTTGATGATTCAAATATTGAGACATCCTTTCCTTGAAATTCAGGAAAGGATTGATATATTCCTTGAAGATTCAATGTGACAGTTTCTGAATACCGAGTATACACTGAAGGGTTCGTCACTGCAATCGTCAGGGATTGACCATATGACATTGTGCATGCAACGGAGAAAAAAAGAAGTGCTGTTAGTATTCTATTCATAGGTTATCCTTTTAATTATCTTTTTTTATTAAAAACGTTTTCAGTTTTTTATAAATATAGATACCCGCTCAGCTGAAAATGATAACACACGCAAGTGGCGGGGCACTATACTAGGTAAAGAATAAATAAACCAAGTCTTTAGAACTCTAAGACTTGGTTTTATCGATCAATCCTTAGATTTTTATTTCAACTCATTCATCGGAACTACATCCATATCACCAAATTCTTGATTCTCTCCTCCCATTGCCCAAACAAATGAATAATTACTTGTTCCAACACCACTGTGAATTGACCAACTTGGCGAGATGATCGCTTGCTGATTTCGTATCACCACATGTCGTGTTTCACTTGGTTCCCCCATCATATGAAAAACAACTGCATCCCGTTGTAGATTGAAATAAAAATATGCTTCCGAACGGCGCAAGTGCGTGTGCGACGGCATCGTATTCCAAACGCTTCCTTCTTCTAATTCCGTCATTCCCATTACTAGTTGACAGCTTTTGATGCCGTTAGGATGAATATATTTATAGATCGTTCGTTTATTTGCATCTTTTTCGCTCCCCAATTTTGCCGGTTCTGCGTCAGCAAATTTTTTGTGCGTAGTTGGGTGCCCCGTATGCGCAGGATAACTGATAAAATAGAACAATGCAGGATCTTCCTTTTTGTCGCTGGCAAATGATATCGTCTTTACACCTTTACCGATATACAATACATCTTTCAACTCCATTAAGTAACTTTTTCCATCGGTGATGATGAAACCTTTTCCACCAACATTAATGATGCCTATCTCTCTGCGTTCGCAAAAATAATCCGCAGACATTTCTTTTTTACTTGCAAGCAATTCTACCCGTGAATCTACCGGCATTGCCCCGCCGATAATTGCACGATCGACATCAGAATACAGCATGGTTACTTTCTCTGAGACAAATAATTGATCGATCATGAACTCTTTTCGTAATTGTTCCGTAGTTAATGTTTTTGTCGTGTTCGGATTTGGAGCGAATCGTACGTTCATTGTTTTTCTTTCATTATATTATTTTATGAGAATCATAACAGGCATTTATATTGTATTTCCTCTAGA
This sequence comes from Bacteroidota bacterium, assembly GCA_025355705.1. GTDB lineage: Bacteria > Bacteroidota > Ignavibacteria > UBA10030 > UBA8401 > UBA8401. The sequence continues at coordinate 4,188 of JANXZD010000089.1, forward strand.
AATCGATGAGCAAATGACATCGAAATAATCCGTATCAAGCAAATGGGCCGCAGGTTGTTGCAGAAAGAGAACTTGTACGACAAACAGAAAAATAATTAACGATCTGGATTTCATTATTGGTTTTGCAATAAATGGATAGCAAAGCCGCCGATTTCTTTCTCAAGATACACAGCAATCAATTTTCCATTTTTTTCTTTTTTTGTTTCCGGAAGAGTCATTACTCCCTCCCGTTCAAAATAGGCGACTGCGCGGTCGATGAAGTTTGTACCAATAGCGATATGTCCGTGTGCACCAAGAGAAGGTTGTTTCATAAATTCAACCTGTGTTCCAGCAAATACCGATGAATTCCCATCCTTCACAGGGAAATTAAATAGCATTGATATTGCGGTTGCATTAGACATTGCGTCAACATCATTTTTATTGTTGATTCCAACGTGTTTGATATCGAATCCAAGCATCAATTGAACCGCACAGGCAGTCAATTTTTTTATCTCGTCGAACTGTTTCTTTGCAATCATCTCCTGTTTTACCATCCAACTACCGCCGCAAGCAATGATCTTATCGTACCTTAAATAGGAAAGAATATTTGTTTCATCAATCCCGCCAGTCGGAATGAATTTCATTCTATTGTATGGTCCGCTGATGGCTTTCAAATACGGCAGACCTCCGTTCCCTTCTGCGGGAAAAAACTTTACCACATCAAGCCCGAGTTCAATTGCACGCTCAACATCCGATGGCGTTGCGGTTCCCGGAATGATCGGTATTTTATTTACAACACAGTACTCAACGACTTTAGGATTGAGTCCGGGCGAAACGATGAATTTCACTCCGGCATCAACCGCTGTTTTCACTTGATCGATAGTCAATACAGTACCTGCGCCGACAAGCATTGAAGGAAATTTTTTTGCCATTCGTTTAATTGCTTCTTTTGCTGCAGCAGTTCGAAACGTCACTTCTGCACATGGCAATCCTCCGTCGATCAACGCCTGTGCAAGCGGTTCAGCATCGTCGGCATTGTCTATTGCGATAACAGGTACGATTCCGATTAACTGTAACTGGTCCAATACATTTGCCATAATTTTTTCCTGATATTTTTAAAGAAAGATATTTTACAAACACCGACGTTAGTTCTTTAGTGATGGAAAATTCTATTCCAGCGCCGCGCCGAAACTTTATTTCATAAGAATTATCACTTTGCGTACCATGAGCTATTAATTGTTCTTTAACGCGCCATCCATCCTCCGTCAACAACCAGCACATGTCCGTTTACATAGTTCGATGCTTTGCTCGCTAAAAAGATAACTGCACCTTGCAGATCTTCCGGTGTTCCCCATACACCAGCAGGTATTCGATCAAGGATCGCTTTTGTTCGTTCCGGATCTTCACGCAATGCTTTTGTATTATTCGTTGCCATATATCCGGGAGCGATAGCATTCACATTTATTCCATAAGCACCCCATTCATTTGCAAGAGCTTTCGTAATTTGTGCAACGGCACCTTTGCTTGCAGCGTACGACGGAACTCGAATACCTCCCTGAAATGCAAGAAGTGATGCCGTACTGATGATCTTTCCCGATTTTCGTTTCATCATGTCTTTTGCGACAGCCTGCGCAAGAAAAAAGATCGTTTTGGAATTCAACATCATCACATCGTCCCAATCCTTTTCGGAAAATTCGATCGCATTGGCGCGTCGAATAATTCCGGCATTATTGATCAGAATATCAATCTTACCAAATTGAGCAATTGTATTTTCGACAACTACCGGGATTGATGACATTTCCATTAAATTTGCGACTATGGTGACGACTTTACGTCCGAGTGCACGCACTTTATTCGAAGTATCAGTGCTTTCTACATAATCAACAAGAACAATGTCCGCGCCTGCTGAAGCAAGTCCAAGCGCCATTCCTTGTCCAAGTCCAGTGCTCGCGCCGGTAACGATTGCTGTTTTTCCCGTAAGATCAAAAAGTGTGTTCATGGTTTTACTTTCTCCTGACTATATATTTATTTTTCAATTTCCATCCATTTGATTTCTACCGCTTAATACATGATTTTAATTTCGTTTGATAAAATCTTCACGCATTGGCGTAAAAAAATCCACCAAAATGCTATTTTCTAACGCAACAACACCATGTTCAAGGTCTTTTGGGATATAATAACTATCTCCACTTTTTAGTATCCTTTTTTGTCCGTCGATTTGTACTTCAAATGAACCTGATTGAATGTATGTGATCTGTAAATGAGGATGTTTGTGTAAAGAACCGATCGAACCTTTTTTGAATTCAACATATACCGCCATCACCAGATCGTCATATGCCACAATCTTACGACGAATCCCTTCACCGGCTGATTCCCAATCGATCGCTTCACTTTCGATGAACAATTGTTTTTTTTCTACAAACATACGCGTTTCCTATTCCTGAGCACGTAACATTTCTTCTGCATGTTCTGCTGCTTTCTTTAGATGTTGCTCCATTGCTAAATGAGCTCCCTCAACATTTTGTGTTATGATCTCCTGCAGAATTTTTCCATGCCATAGTGTTGCAGATTCTTTTGCAGCTTTTTCACCAACAACTTTATAAATCGATAGTTTAATTTCCGGCATAAGTCGATGAATTGGTTCCAACAACATCGGCATGATTGCATTTTGTGAAGCTATTGCGATATCTAAATGAAACATTGCATCAAGCGATGCAAGTTTAGAATGATCATCTCCGCACATCTTTAACTCGATCATGTTATTCTTCAGCCGCTCAATATCTTCATCAGTTCTGTTTTTTGCAGCCTCAGCCGCTATCGCCGGTTCAATAAGCTGGCGTGCGCGGATAACATCGCGCACATAGTTATGTTCACCTTTCATTTGTAACAACATATGAAGCGGGCGAGCAACCGTATCTGCAGATGGACCTTTTACGTAGATTCCTTTTCCTTTAATAATTGTAATTAGGTCACGAGCACTTAGCATTCTTAAAGCTTCGCGAAGCGCGGTCCGGCTTACAGCAAACTGTTGACACAGTTCATTCTCAGAAGGAAGTTTATTCCCTTTGATGATTCTTTTAGACCTGATTGCCTCTTCAATACTTGTGGCAATTGTCTTACTGAGTAATTCTCTATTCTCGACTGGAGTAAAAATGATAATATTCCTCAATATTTTATTCAACTACTTGTAACATATCATACAAGTAGATCAATAATACTTGTCTATAAGTTGAAAATCAAGTATAAATTTGATGATGATCAGTTTGCTGAATTTTTGTCTTTCCACGTACGATATTTTTCTAAAACATCTGCAGGATCATAACCATACCATTTATATCCCGTACGCCGTTCACGATCAACTTCCGCTAAAGAATAGACCGGCTTGCCATCACGATTACAAAACATCGGTACATTCGTTTCAATTTCGTA
>JANXZD010000359.1 GCA_025355705.1 Bacteroidota bacterium
CAAAGGTGTCAGTAAAACAAAAAATGATTGGGTCTATACAAGTAGAGATTCTTTATTTAAAGCTTTTCGTAATGCTATCAATAATTATCAATCAGGATACACACTTGGTTCCCAAGCTCCATTTCCGCCAAAAATATTTAATGCTAATTCCGGGGCAGGCGGTATCCGATTTTCATGGGAACTATATAACAGCACAGGAGTACAGGGATTCCAAGTATGGAGAGCAATCAGCCGTTCCGACAGCACCTATTCAAAAATCGCTGATCTTCCGGCAAGCGCTCGTGCTTATCAAGATACCACGGCAGTTGTTGACGTCGCGCATTATTATAATTTTGTCGTGGTCGGATCAAATGGTTTGATCAGCAATCCATATTACGCTCAAACGTACGATCCGGTGTACAAAAAAGTTGCTGCATCTGCGGAATTGGTAAAATCAAATATCCGTATTGTCCCTAATCCTTATAATATCAGCGCCGCGAAATTATTGTACCCTGGCGAGCAAGATAAGATTGCATTTAAGAATGTTCCCGCAATCTGCACAATCAAAATTTATTCGGAATTAGGAGAGCTTATAAATACCATAGAACATAATGATGGAACAGGAACGCAAGATTATGATATGACTACATCATCAAAGCAAATTATTGTTAGCGGTATATATATAGCTGTGGTAGAGACTCCAGCAGGCAGTAAGGCAATTTTGAAATTTGTGGTCATTCGCTAATAGGATCTATTCGAAAGGATTTGACGGTTATGAATAAGATGATTTTTTCAATTACTGTTTTTGTTTTGAACATGATTGTGGTCGGCTGTAACAATCCATCCGCAAACAATAAATATAATTATGTGTGGCAACCAACCTCAACCAATACGTGGTATGTTGTTCTCAACGATACCTTGACCACAAGCAGCAGTATTGGCGGATTTAAGGTAACATCTTCAGGTTTTGAGTATACAGTCTCCGTAGACAGTGCTGGTCGTGATACTGCGTTTACACCAAAAATGTATATCGTAAACAACATCACAACTGCCAGTCGAATGGATGTATCGTTTGATCTTGCAGTTCAAGGGGCGGTTGATACCCTTCTAAAAAGTGACAGTTCAAAAATACCATTTGCGTATGTCTCATCCGGCGGATCAATAGTTTCAATTGGCGCCAATAACGTCCGTGATTCTAAACTGTATGATATTGCTGCATCGAGTATCCTTTCAGGCAAACCGGAAAATAAAAATTTCACCTTTTCAACAAATCCAGATAAATGCAGTCAACAAATTCGGATTCGAACAAAATTAAACTGGATACAGTATTCAGGTTCTATACCGTTGAAACCGAGTCCGATGCCAAAATCAAAAACGGTGACCGTAGTTGTATCAAATTTAAAAATCACAACATATGGTATTGATGTTCTGGATAAACCGTAGGATGTTTGATTCTCTGAATTTACTCATGACCAACCTTTCAGGTATTGTATGAAAATAAAATCTATCGTAACCCTAATCGTAATTGTTGCAGTTATCGGTGTTGCAAGTGATCAGCAAAAACGCGGTCAAACAGGGTTTAAGTTTTTAAATGTTGCCACCGATCCTCGAATGGTTGCAATGGGTGAAGCAGGAACGGCAATTGAAGGTGGTTCATCGTCCATGTTCTTTAATCCGGCAAGTATGGCATGGATGAAAACAATGGTTGATGGGCAAGTTGGGCAAGTGCAATGGTTTGCTGATATTAACTACAAATATGGCGCAGTCGCTCTTGCACCTTCCAACGGAGCTTTTGGTGTTATCGGATTCAGTATGCAGTATGCAGATTATGGGGAAATTACTAGAACGATCCGGACGGATTTGGGAGAAGGGTATTTAGATATTGGAACATTTCACCCGATAGCGTTGCAAACGGGAATTAGTTATGCCCGTGCTTTAAGCGATAGGTTTGCAGTTGGTGGTAATGTGAAATATACACTGCAGAATCTTGGTAACGGTGTCAATGAATTGAATGCCCAAGATAATCCTCTTGCCTCAAAAAATTCTACCGATGTAGTTGCCTTCGATTTTGGAATGTATTATAAAACAGGACTAAAGAGTTTGAACTTTGCAGTCAGTGTTCGAAATTTTTCACAAGAGGTCAAATATCAACGCGAAGGATTCCAACTCCCTTTGATCTTTCGTGTTGGTGTAGCATTTAATGCAATGGACATTTTCACTGAAAATAAAGATGCTGATGCGTTCCTTGTTTCGGTCGATGCTACTCACCCGCGTGATTTTTCAGAACAGGTCAATATTGGCGGTGAATATGTCTTTATGAAAACACTATCGGTGCGCGCTGGTTATATGTTCAACAATGATCTCGATAATTTCACTGCTGGTGCTGGAGTTCATCATTCGATTGAAGGAGTGGATTTTGGCGTGGATTATTCGTACACGCCGTATGATATCCTTGGAACCGTCAATCGTTTTTCGGTACAATTTAATTTTTAACGTTCATTTTTTAAAAATGGTATGCACATGAAAAAGAACTTTTGTCATTCTTATAACCGTTTTTTTATTTTCATCTTTGTTGTCACGATGGTGTCGTTAGCGGCTTTCAGTGGTTGTAAAAAAGATGAACCAACAAGTCTTTACGATCCAAACTATACTTCGCTAGCACAACCGGTTGTGGATTCAATTTCGCCATCGGGAGGTGCGCTTGCTGGTATTGACATTGTCACTGTGTATGGAAAGAATTTCTCAACAGTGAAAACAGAAAACACTATTTATTTTGACATTCAAAAGGGAATAGTTCAAACAGCCACCGCAAGACAACTTACCGTTAAAGTTCCTGCATTAGTAAAAGACTCTGTCGCAGTCAAAGTATCCGTTGCCGGAGCTGATAGATTCAGCGAAATAAAAATTTATAAATTGATCGGAGCGGTCAGTGAATTTGGCGCGTTTAAATCTTTTGAAGAAGCATACGGAATTGCATGCGATCAAACAGGTAATCTGTTTGTTTCAATGCTGGCAAGTAATAGTGGGATTGGTATTCGTAAATATACTCCTGCAGGCGATACAAGTAAATATGCACCAAAAGGATCAGAATTATATTGGTCTGGTATGAAAGTAGGCCCTGGTGGATTGTTATATACTTGTCGAGGGTTAACGGCCGTATTTACAGTGAGTCAAGGTGCAGCATCTTCGTTGTACAAAGTTATTCCTGGATCCAAGGGCTTATCGGATCTAGATTTTGATAAAAACCTGAATATCTGGGCTGCAGGGGATGACACTGCTGTATACAGAATTAACAAAACCGATAAATCGATTCAACCATTTTCTTTTGTTGGTAATGTGCGTTCCATTCGTGTGTTTAATGATTTTGTTTATATTGGGGGAAAGGTAGATTCAATTGAAGCGGTATGGCGCGCACCGATCAATTCATCAGGAGATCTTGGAGCATTTACAAAATATTTTGATCTTTCTGCCCAACCAGGATATGGATTCAATGGACCGAGTGTCAATGCAATAACATTCAACACTGACGGAGACATGTATGTAGGGACGAGCAGTGCTGACGCTGTCCTTTTAGTAAAAGCAGGTTCACTGTCAATGTCACCCTTTTATTCAGGATTGTTTGTACCACAAAGCACAGTATTTGCGTGGGGCAGCGGATCAACCTTATATATAACACGTAGAACAGATGGTACGTCAACGAACGTCATTATAAAAGTAAATACTCAAAAAATAAGCGCCCCGTATTTTGGACGGGGAGATCTATAATTTTTTACCTAAATGGGTAAAATTAATCCACTTCAATCACAACTTTTGGGAGGTTACATGAAGTCACGTTTTATACTTTTTTTGTCGTTTATAGTGTTGATGGCAGTAAGCCTGACCGCACAAACGACGGTGTATAAATATAAATTCACCAAGGCATTTCCTGATACAAACTATAAATGGGGAAATGGCGGACATGGTATTGCCGTAGATCCGGAAGGTAAAGTATGGATCGCGCTTTTTGCGGGGAAAGACAGTATCAACACCGGTGGCGGAGTGTATAAAGCAGTAACAAATCTTCAATGCTATAAACCGGACGGAACACCGGCATCGTTCTCGCCGATTAGGATCATCACAGCCGGCGGAGTTACGGATACATTGTTTGGAAGCAGTAACCGTGGTTTACGCGCAGATAAAAAAGGAAATATCGTTCTAGCACGCGCAACCGGTGTTCTTTATCGCATTAATTATAAAACCGGTGTTGGAATGAATAGAGTGCTTGTTCAAGTTGCCTCACCAACGTCTCCTGCATTTGATGATGCGAACGAAATGTTCACAGCATGTGTTGGCGATGCAACCGGACCGATCCGTATCTTCAGTGAATCATTTGCACTTCTTGGTAACGTAGTTGATACAAGCCGTGGATTCTCACGTTCAATAGAAGTTTCCGGAAATGGCAACGATGTTTACTTTGGTGGATATTCAAACAATAAGGTAACTCGATATCATAGTGCAAACGGATCGTTTGGACCGTACAGCACAATTGATACAGTTATGAAAGGTCTTACCGTAGAATGTCTTGCTTGGCACCCAAAAACAGGATATCTCTGGGCAGGTGGCGGCAATGCAACATCTGGAGCTAATTTAGCACCATATACTGATTACAGCTACTATGCATTTAAACCTACCGATATGACGAAACCAGTTGATAGTATCAAATGGAATAGTAAAGATGCTGCAACATTAATCGCAAACGATCCACGCCCGCGTGGTATCGCTTTTAGCCCAACCGGAGATACAATGTATGTTACTGCTTTCAACGTTAGCGTTGAATCACCAGTGCAAATGTTCATTGGCAAAGGCGTTCCTGCCGGCGTAAGCCGTGAAGATGGTATTGTTGCTTCAACGTATGAATTAATGCAGAACTATCCGAACCCATTCAACCCATCCACTCAAATTAAGTTTACAGTTGCAGCAAATGTAACTGCAAGTTTAAAAGTGTATGATGTTCTTGGTAAGGAAGTTTCAAGTCTTGTTGACGGAGAATATGCAGCCGGTTCATATACCGTTGATTTTAATGCAAAAAATCTTACAACAGGAATGTATTTCTACACATTAAAAACATCAAATGGTTTTACACAAACCAAGAAGATGTTGCTCATTAAGTAACACATAGAAATCGCTTTGCTCACAAAATCCTGCAAATACTGCAGGATTTTGTGTTTTTAAACACTTTTCACAGCTGCTAAAATTGATAGTCGCTTCTTATTTGGGTATATTCTTAGTATTAATGCAAATAATTTGAGAACCTATGGTATCTATTGCTCAACACCGTGTTGATGAACTGCTCCAAAAAGTAAAGACCAAACGCATTGCCGTGATTGGCGACGTGATGATCGATCGATATATATGGGGGAATGTAAATAGAATTTCTCCGGAAGCACCGGTGCCAATCGTAGAGGTAGAAAGCGAGTCGTCACGTCTTGGCGGAGCGGCTAATGTTGCCAACAATATTGTTTCACTTGGAGGAAGCACGCAATTGATAGGTATTGTTGGAAATGACTTCTCCGGTAAAGAATTTCGTTCTATCCTTGAAGAACAGAATTCTTCATCTGATGGAATCATTACCGATTCGTCACGACCGACAACTGTGAAGACACGCGTGATCGCTCACCACCAACACGTTGTCCGAATTGACAGTGAAGAAAAAAAAGATATTGGACAGGACATACAGAAAAAAATATTCTCTGCCCTTGAAAAGAACATCGATTCCATCGACGGGATCATTATTGAAGATTACAATAAAGGTGTTGTTGTTAAGGATCTGATTCATGCGATCATTGATCTTGCAAATCGAAAAAAGAAAATCATTACGATCGATCCCAAGTTGAATAATTTTTTTGAATATAAAAATGTTACCGTATTTAAACCGAACAAAAAAGAGACCGAAGAAGCATTGGGAAAGAAAATAAAAAATGATGCTGATGTCATTGCGGCAGGAAAAATACTTATCGAAAAACTGAATGCTGAGAACATTCTTCTTACACGAAGTGAAAAAGGGATGAGTTTGTTTGAGAAAAGCGGAACTGTATCACACATTCCTACCAATGCACGTAATGTTGCCGATGTATCCGGCGCCGGAGATACCGTCATTGCAACTTTAACGGCAATGCTTGCGGCTGGTGCAACGATTGGTGAAGCTGCACTTCTTGCAAATTATGCCGGTGGGATAGTCTGTGGAGAAGTTGGCATCATCACAATTGATCCGGCAATTCTTCGTTCCAATATCTTTGAACAATAATTCCATAAAGGGGCCGATGGGAAAAGTTTATTCTCGCCAATCAATGGTTGAACAACGGATGATTTGGAAACAGCAGCAAAAAAAGGTTGTTTTTACCAATGGTGTATTCGACATCCTTCACCGCGGTCACATTGAATATCTTTCTCAAGCAAAATTATTGGGTGATGTTCTTGTTGTGGGGATGAACTCAGATGCATCGGTGAAACGAATCAAAGGCACTCTTCGTCCAATTGTATGTGAGGAAGATCGAGCATTGATACTCTCCCAGCTTTTGTTTGTTGATGCTGTGTGTTTATTCGAAGAAGATACGCCTCTTAATATTATCTCTGCGCTTGTTCCGGATATTCTTGTTAAAGGCGCAGATTATACGGTTGATGCGATCGTTGGAAAAGATATTGTTGAACGTGCCGGTGGATCTGTGCAAACAATAGAATTTGTTCCTAACCGTTCTACATCAGATATTGTCAAAACAATCGTCAGTCGATTCTCGAATATTAAGTAATGACAAAAAAAGTTTCAAAAATATTTCTTTATGTAGTGTTGTCCCTTGTTTTGTTGATTGGCGGGATTGCGATCTTCACGCAAACCTCAATGTTCCGGACCACGCTTCGTTCTACGCTCTATACATTTCTTGAAGGTCAGTTCAATGCCAATATCTATATCGGTGAAATTAACGGAAATCTTCTTACCGGATTTTCTGTCGACTCAGTAATGATGTATGTTGACGGTGCCCCATTCGTTGAAGCAGGAAAACTTTCCATAAAATATCGTCTGATCAGTCTTATAAATAATAAAATTAACATTGATACACTCCAATTGGAAAATCCCGTTGTTCATCTTACGCGATGGAAGAATGGCGAATGGAACTATCAGCACATTTCGAAATCGACATCACCGAAGGATACTGTTGAATCTCCGCTCGTCATACTCGCGAGAAAATTAAACATTGTTAATGTACGGTTTCATTTGATTGATTCTACGGGAGCATACGATAAATTATTTTTTGATCGTAATGGTAAGCCGGTTATCAATTACAACAATATTGATATTGCTAATGCAAACATTGAATTAAGCGGAATGTATTCTGCTCAGAAACTGGATGTTTCCATAAAGAATATATCATTCGTTGCTCCTCGCGAACAATTTATGTTGTCAAAATTCTCTGCTGATATTGTGCGGACTAGACAGCAAAGTTCCATCAATAAACTGATTGTAGTCACACCTGATTCGCGAATACATGCATCGGTAACCATCAATAATGTTGATGCGTTTGCAGTGGACAATGTTTCCGACCTGCGTCGTGCACAGATTCTTCTGCAAGTGTCACCATCTAATATTATCGCCAATGATATTCAGACATTTCTTCCTTCATTGGATTTTATACAAGGCAATGTTCTGTTTGACGGAGAATTCGAAGGAAATTTTGAGAATCTATCTGTAAAAAACCTTAATGCGAAATTTGGCGAAACATCTATTTCTCTTTCCGGATCGGTTTCCAATATTTATAAACCAAATGATTTGCGACTGAACATTGTTTCGAATAGCAGCGTCATCAATCCGTTGGATGTTCCTGCATTAATGCCGTATTTCGGAATACCTGAATATAAAAATCTTGGACTTATTACAGTCGATTTCCAATTTGTCGGCAAACCGCTCGATTTTTTGGCGATCTCAAAAATAAAATCTGCAGCCGGCACCGTTACCGTTGACGGTCAAATGGTGATCACGGAAGAGAATATTCATTACAAAGGTATTCTTGCCGGAAGCAATGTCAATTTAGAAAAGGTATTTGCATCAAATGAATTTTTGTCGCGATTGAATACGCGTATTTTCATTGAAGGAGAAGGTACATCACTTGCAACACTGAACAGTGAAGCAACAATTGAAGTTGATTCGTCAACATTCCGGAATATTCCGCTGACTCATTCAAAAATTGTATTGAAAGCACTCAATCAAATGATTGATGCAGATGTTTCCGTACAATCGCCGGATGGGAATATTACCGCTCAAGCATCGTTTGATTTTTCCAATGATACAATGCCTTCGTATCATGGTCAGGCTCAAGTGCGCGGGCTAGATCTTGCACCGATCTTCAGCGACGACCATTATACATCAAAATTGTCATTTGATGTAATGCGATCCGGTAAAGGGCTTGCGTTGTTTGACACACCATCGGATACCAAGATTGATTTTTACAATTCAAATTTCAACGGAATGTCGTTTGACAGTGCTCAGGTGATGCTTACGTGGCTTAAAGATTCCACAAACCATGATAAATTGATCGTTGCATCGCCGATTGTTGATGGAGAAATAATAGGAAAATTTACTTTCGCGGATATTGTCAATTCAATCCAAACACATCTCCAAGGGTTTGAAAAAATCTATCGATATCAACGAGGAATCATTGATTCCTCATTTGCAACGACCGCTGATTCAACAAGTGATATCATGAAAGTGAAGAATAACCTATCTTCGCTATCGTATAATCTTACGATGAAGAATCTTAAACCACTTTCAATACTTTTTAACTTCCCGGATTTGGATGTTATCGGAACCGCAACGGGAACATTGAGCAGTGATTCAATCTCAGCATCATCCTCCGGCACAATCTCTATTTCCGATGGAATGTATGCTGATACTGCAGCATACATTCGTTTACGTGGAACGAGGCTCGATTATACGATAAAAAATATTTCACCCATTCAAACAACAAAATCAAACGACCCTCTCGAGATTCGATTACATTTGTTAAGCGACGAAATTGGAATCGACAATACTAAACTGAAATCGACAAAACTTGATTTTGACTTTGACCGACAACATGGAAAATATACTGTTGCAACAGATATTGATACAACGATCAGTGTTTCCGCCCAAGGATCAGTAGATGTTTCCGATTATCATAATCGGTTTACGATCAATGATCTTTATACAAAATATCAAGGTCTTGATATCCGCAATGCAATACCGTTTATCGCCACCACCACTCCTAATGGAATACAGATCGATACTGCCGTGTTCGTTCGGGGGGCCGAAGAATTTATCATAAAAGGAATGTACAATTATCGCGGTGCTGTAAATATAAGTGCCATCATCAATAATTTTGCAATATCTGACATTTTCTTTGTTAATACATCTTCTGAATTCCGTGAGCAAGCATATGCTCTTGGAGGAACGGTAGATGCAACGGCAAATATTTCAGGAACGATTAATAATCCAGTGATAACCGCACAATTAGAAGGGTCTAATATTGCATATCGAAATAGCAATTTTGGAAATTTAGATGTTGCTTTTCATTATGCAAAAAAGAATGCCGGTTTAAAAGTTGAGATTCACCAAACCCCCGATACGACAATTTCTCGATCATTCAACCTTGAAGGAAATGTTCCTATCGACCTCAGTTTTACGTCAGTCGATAACAGGACAAAGCTAAAAGGATTGAATATAAATATCACAACAGAAAACCTGCCCGCCGAGATTTTCGATGTTTTTGTTCCGGAGATCGACCAAATGACCGGATTGCTTACGGGCGAAGTAACTATGACCGGTTCGTTTAATGAACCAGTGCTTGAAGGAAACATACAACTTGCCAAAGGAATATTCAGATTGGAAATGACCGGAATACAATATTCCGTAGCCGGGAAAATCATTCTTGATAGTCAAAAGATCAGATTCCCAGAATTTGTCATCAAAAACAGTGTAAATGATTATTCAACAGGATTGGTCAACGTCGGCGGATTTATTCAGATGAAAGGATTTGCTCCATCGGAATATCATCTTACGGCAAACGGTGAATTGCTAGTTCTTTCAAATGCTTCCCGTTCAGTGAATCAATCTTTCTTTGGGACTCTTATCACTCAAACGGGGTCCAATGGGCTTCACTTCGAAGGAACATTTGAACGTTCACGAATTATTGGAGAGGTGTTGGTCAGTGATGCTTCGTTAATATTTCCTCAAACCCAGCAAACAAGTTCATTCTCAAATGCAAGGTTCGATGATGTTGTTTTTTATGATGATACATCAAAAGTATTTTCTGATACAATGATTGTTAATAATTTCAACCGATCATTTATCCAGAAAATATCATCAAAAAAATCTGATCGCACATTTCTTGAAGGATTTGGATATGAGCTTACGATTCAAACACAAGGTAATGTTCGCGTGAACATGATATTTAACGCAAATGCCGGAGCGTACGAAGCATTGTATGCTGAATTGAATGGAAAAATGATATTGAAAAAAGATGAATTTGGACAACAACTGAATGGAACTATTAACATCAGCGATGGATCGAACTATAAATTCTATAAAGAGTTTAAGGCATCCGGATCATTAACGTTTGTCGGTGATCCGCAAAATCCGCAATTAAATATCCTCGCTAAATACGAAGGAACTCATTGTAAAAATACAAATGTTACCACAGGAGACTGTGAATCTGAACGTGTTATTGTTTCATTGGAAATAACCGGAAATCGTTTGAATCCAAAAGTAAAGATTGGTTTAGTGACTCTTGATCAAAGTAATCGTGAAATTCCGCGCCAGGGTGATGTTGAGAATGATGCAATTGCATTTTTGTTAACATCGTCTCCGAACACTCCCGGACAATTTAGAGAAGATCTTTCTGCGTTCGATCGGAACAAATTGGGCGAGAAACTTACCTCAACGCTAACAGGAACATTTATCAATAGTATGTTGTCTGACTTGGTTATGGAATTCGTAAAACAAAATAATATTCCGTTTGTAAAACGAATAGAATTACGAGGTGTAGAACGTGCAAAACCGGATCTAAAAATCAGCGGTGAGGTTTTGACAGGTGTCTTTAATGTGGGAGGGAATGTGTTCACCGATTTTAACAATACCAATTTCAGCTATCAATATCCTATCTTGGGCAGACAGAACCGTAATTTTATGGCAGAAATTGAACGAAAATCAGAAAGTTTAGACATTATCCTAGCGCGGATAACCTATACAGCGCGGCTTTTCTACCGCTTCACTTTTTAACGAATCTCATGAAAACAGAACAATTGCGTGAACAAGTGCTTTTGTATTTTGCAAAGCATACTAAAGAAGGATATAAATCACGTCAGTTACGACGACAATTACGTGTCATCAGTGAACGAGATTTTCAACTTCTTCGTGATGTGCTCCACACGATGGTAGATAATGCTGAACTCCGATGGACAAAAGCACGGGGTTATCATCTTGCAGAATCATCAAATAAGATCAGCGGTACTATTGCAATTGATAAACGCGGCAATGGCATAGTCGCAACGAGTCGAGGGGAAGTGTTTATCGATAAACAATCGGTTGGGACAGCGTTCAATGGTGATACCGTTGAAGTTGCAGTATTTGGTTCGAAAAAATCAAAAAAGGATAGTGCAGCGGTAAATGAAGGGGAAGTATTAAATATCATTTTACGTGCTCATACGGAGTTTGGCGGAACGCTTCAACGCAGTAAGAATTTTTATTTTGTCCTTCCGGACGATTCACGAATGCATCGAGATTTTTATATTGCGCCGGAATATCTCAACGGTGCAACATCGGGCGATAAAGTTCTTGTTGAACTATTGGAATGGGAAGACCCTTATAAAAATCCGGAAGGGAAAATAATAAAAACTCTGGGTTCAGCGGGAGATCCGTTCGTTGAATTACGTTCAGTTATCCAATCCTATCGTTTACCAACCTCTTTTCCAAAGGAGGTAGAGCAAGCGGCCGCGGAAATTCCACTTCAAATTCCAACAGAGGAGTTGAAAAAACGATTGGATCTCCGTTCGGCAATTATCCTTACGATCGATCCGCACGATGCCAAAGATTTTGATGATGCACTTTCCATTGAATTGCTTGAAGGAGGTTCTTTTCGCATCGGTGTGCATATTGCCGATGTTAGCGCATATGTTACCGAAGGCAGTATCATCGATAAAGAGGCGTTTGCTCGTGCGACAAGTGTCTATCTTGCCAATCAGGTAATACCAATGTTACCGGAAAAATTATCGAACAATATCTGCAGCCTGGTGCCAAATCAGGATCGTCTAGCGTATTCCGTATTCATGAATGTGACAGAAAAAGGAAAAGTAAGAAAATATGAGTTTGCAAGAACGGTCATCAATTCCAAACGTCGATTTACGTACGAAGAAGTAGAAACAATTCTTGACAATAAAAAAGGAGAGTATTCCGAAGAGTTGTTAGACCTCTGGGCAGTTGCAAAGATCCTTCGTGCAAAAAGAATGAAGAATGGAAGTATCGATTTTGATTCGCCTGAAGCAAAATTTAAGTATGATGATAAGGGAAAACCAGTTGAGATATTCATTAAAAAACGTTTGAAGAGCAATCAATTAGTAGAAGAGTGTATGCTGCTTGCAAATCAAACAGTGGCAGCACATATTTCGACATTGGAAAAAGATGGAGAGCAACTTCCGTTCGTATATCGGATTCACGATCAGCCGGACAAGGAAAAACTCCGTAATCTAGAAGATTTTGTAAGAAAGTTTGGTTATAAATTAAACATATCGCAGTTAGCTTCGTCAAAAGAATTACAGCAATTATTATTGCAGGTTCACGGAACAAAAGAAGAGAATCTTATTAATGAGGTTGCTCTGCGAAGTATGGCAAAAGCCGTTTATTCGCCAGATAATATTGGGCACTTTGGTTTAGCATTCGATCATTATTCTCATTTTACTTCGCCGATCCGTCGTTATCCAGATCTATTGGTCCATCGGTTATTGTGGGAATATACCGGTGGAATGAGTGAGAAACGAAAGCAACTGTTCAACAAAGAACTGCCGGCAATGTGCAAGCATTGTTCTGAACGTGAAAAAGTTGCTGCAGAAGCGGAACGTGATTCGATAAAAGTAATGCAGGTGGAATATATGCGCCAGCATTTAGGCGAAGAATTCCAAGGGATCATTTCAGGGGTCATTCAATATGGAATATTTGTTGAGATCAACGATATGCTTGTTGAAGGTATGCTGCATGTGCGCGATTTGAATGATGATTATTATGTCTTCGATGAAAAACAATATGCGCTTATTGGTGAACGCAATGGAAAATGGCTTCGGCTTGGTGATTCAATCACTGTAAAAGTAGCAAAAGTGACACCGGAGCGACGTCAGATTGATTTTGTATTAGCAGAAACGGATATTAAAGAAGAAAATAAAAAGAAAAAAGGAAAACGCCGAAGGAATTAATGCGTGAGTGTAAGCGTTTATCGTAGAAGAACAACAAGGTGAATATGAAAAAATTAGTAATTGTGATTTTGATGTTCTCATCAATGATGACAGCTCAAGATGGGAATTTTGGCAAGAACAAGGTCCAATATAAACGGTTCAATTGGTCGTTCATTCAAACAGACCATTTTGATGTATACTTCTATCAGGACGGTGCGCCGATTGCAAATTTTACCGCAGTTGCGGCTGAATCTGCGTATGCATCCATCAGCAAGACGATGCGATATCAGTTGAACAATCGTGTAGCGATCATGGTATACAATTCACACAACGATTTTCAGCAGACGAATGTTATTGGTGAATATCTTGAAGAAGGGATTGGCGGGGTTACGGAATTGTTCAAGAACCGCGTTGTTCTTCCGTTCGAAGGAAATTACAAACAATTTCGTCACGTGATCCATCACGAACTCGTACACGCAGTGATGAATGATATGTTTTATGGCGGTTCTATTCAATCCATCATCTCAAACAATATTCGTATTCAATTACCGTTGTGGATTAACGAGGGATTTGCTGAATACGAAGCGTTGCGGTGGGATATCAACTCCGATATGTTCATTCGTGATGCGACGCTCAATACATATCTTCCTCCGATAGAAAATTTAGGGGGATATTTTGCATATCGCGGGGGACAATCCGTTTTTTATTATATCGCGAATAAGTACGGCGAGCAAAAGATCGGTGAGATATTGCATAAAATTAAAAGTTTGCGAAATGTTGATGCTGGATTTAAAAGTTCTATCGGATTGACAGTTGAAGAATTATCTGAGCGATGGCAAAAGGAACAGAAAAAAATATATTGGCCCGATATTGCAAAACGGGAAGATCCGGAAGATTTCTCAACGAGATTGACCAATCATATAAAAGAGAATAATTTTTACAACACGAGCCCGACGATTTCTCCTCAAGGGGACAAGATCGCATTCATTTCAGATAGAGATGATTATTTTGATGTGTTCATTATTTCAACGATCGATAATACGATCACAAAAGTATTGGATGGCCAGCGAACGAAAAATTTTGAAGAACTACATCTTTTAACTCCTGGAATGAGCTGGTCACCGGATGGAAAAAAAATAGCGATCGCCGTAAAAAGCGGTGAACGAGATGCTATTTATCTGATCGACGTAAACGAGGGTGATGAGGAAAAGATCGAATTGAATTTTGAAGGTATCTTTACTATTGATTGGTCGCACCAAGGGGATAAACTTGTTTTTGTCGGTAACACCTCGTATCAATCCGATATCTATACATACGATCTCGGTACAAAAAAACTAACAAACCTAACGAATGACATCTTTTCCGATTCAGATCCAACGTGGTCGTCTGATGGCAAAAAGATCTATTTTGTTTCGGATAGAAGACAATATACATCTGCAAACAATCTCCCCGCAAACTTTAGAATGGTACGATTCGATTATAAACAATTAGATATCTATTCATATGATATGGCTTCCGGTAAAATTGTACGGATCACGAATGACGAAAATAGTGATGAAACATCGCCGGTTGTTTCTCCGGACGGGAAGAAATTATTATATGTCTCAGATAGAAATGGCACGGGAAATGTTTATGAACGGAATCTTCTAACGAACGAAGACAGGCCGATCACAAATTCCATTACCGGTGTATATCAACTTTCGTTATCTGCCGATGGCAACAAACTAGCATATTCAGCCTTGAATAAGGCTGGGTTCGACCTTTTTCTACTCAAAACTCCGTTTGAAAAAAAATTGGATGTCACACAACTTGAATCGACAGAATATATCAAACGCAAAAACCCTGTTGTCACAAAGAGTGTTGATACAGTTGCTGCTGTTGTGGTAACAGAACCAAAGAAAGATACCTTAAGTATCTATGGCGATAATATTCGTATCGATTTTAATAATTATGTTTTTACGGACGATGCGGCAAAAGCAATTGAAAATGATGAGTTGCCGACAGTGAAAACAAAATCGGTCTCTGTTTTAGGAAACGTGGATGATGACAGCAATTTTGTCGTGAATAAATATAAATTGAATTTTTCACCGGATATTGTCTATGGTAATGCTGCATTCAGTACGTTTTACGGAGTCCAAGGAACAACAATGATGTCGTTCAGCGATATGCTCGGCGATCATCAAATATTTTTTCTCACCAATCTTTTGCTTGACCTGAAGAACAGTGATTACGTGCTTGCATATTATTATCTGCCGGCTTTCATTGATTATTGTTTCCAGGGATATCATAGTGCTCGTTTCCTATATCTCGAAGATCCCTCTATCGGTGTTTCGCTCTATCGTTTCCGGACATGGGGAATTTCAGGAACAGCATCGCTGCCGTTGGACCGATTCAATCGTCTTGAGTTCGGAGTTTCTTGGATGAATCTTTCAAAAGAAAATCTGGATTTTGGGCTAGATTCTCTCAGACAAAAAAGGACATTGATCGTTCCGACGCTGAGTTATGTTCATGACAATACATTATGGGGATATACATCGCCGAACAACGGTTCGCGGTATAATATCAATGCAATGTTCAGCCCATCATTGGGGAGTAATTCTCTTGATTTTCAAACATATACGGCGGATTATCGACGATATTTCAAATTCTGGAAAACGTATTCTTTTGTGATGCGATATTCCGGCGGTATCAGCGTTGGAAAAAATGCGCAGCAATTCTTTATTGGCGGTACTGATGGATGGATCAATCGTGAATTTGAAAATGGCGGAATTCCAATTAAGAACATTGAAGATTTTGCATTCCTTACACCGGCATTGCCGTTGCGCGGGTATAATTATAATGTGAAGAATGGAACAAAGTATGCATTAGTGAATTATGAATTGCGATATCCATTTATCCAATATCTTGTTACCGGAGGTGTGCCGATAGCACTTGGAAATATTACCGGTGCAACATTTTTGGATGTTGGTTCCTCCTGGACAAAAGAAAGTATGTACCGCGGCTTCGGAAAAGATGCAACAGGAAAGACCATTGCGCAAGATCTTTTGATTGGCACAGGAATGGGACTTCGTATGTTCCTGTTTGGTCTTCCATTAAAGATTGATGTTGCGTGGTCCTATACCGGTGAAGGATTCTCAATTCCGAAATATTATTTCTCATTAGGCGGAGATTTTTAATAATATTCAGATTAAGCAATAAAAAACCCGAAGTACACCTTCGGGTTTTTTATTGCATTTTTTTGAAAAATTTATGCTTTTGTCATTTGTTTTTTCCAGTAGAGATAGAACGGAATACCTGCAACCAACAGAAATAGTCCCACCATAGAATCTCTAGTTTGTTCAACGATTGTGTTGTAGACAAACCATGTTGCAACAAAAATAAACAATATTGGGATAATGGGATATAATGGAACTTTATACGAACGAACAGCGTGAGGTTGTTTAGCACGAAGAATGAATACTGCAACGCCGCCGAGCGCATAGAATATCCATCCTGCAAAGATCACATACGTAAAAATCTGATCGTATGTTCCCGTTAAACACAAAATTGAAGCCCACGTTCCCTGAATGACCAATGATTTTGCCGGTGTTCGGAATTTAGGATGAACTTCTCCCATATTTTTGAAGAACATTTTATCTTTCGCCATTGCATAGAACACGCGTGCCGTAGTCATTGATGTTGCATTCACCGTCCCAAACGTAGAGATCATCACCATTGCAGAGATAATGGCGCCCCCCCAGCCGTAAAAAACTACGTTCATAACATCTGCAGCAACTAATTTGGAATGAGCAATTTGTCCGATTGGAAGAATGTAAAGATAAGCAAGATTTGTGGTAACATAGATAACGATAACAGCAAGAGTTCCAATAATGAGCGCGCGGGGAATATTCTTTTGAGGCTCGATCACCTCCCCGGCAAGATACGTCAGCGAGTTCCATCCGTCGTACGACCATAATGTTGCGATCATTGCAATGCCGACAGCGGCAAGCAGATTACCGGAAGAGGGCATTCCCCAGAGCGGAAAGAAATGATCGGTGCTTCCTTTTCCCGATGAGAATGCCAAAACAATGATGGCACCGATCGCCACAACTTTTAGAATGGTGAACACGTTCTGGATCATTCCGCCGAATTGCACACCAAGATAATTTATGGTTGTAACGGTGACGATTGCAAGGATGGCAACCATTGTAACACCAATATTCTTTAATGGAAAAATATTTCCGAGAAGTGGAAGTTGCCATGCTTCAAGTTCAGGTCCAAGATGAGGAAGATCTACGAAGTACCCGAGATATTTTGCAAATGCAACGGCAATTGCGGCGATAGAACCTGTTTGATAAACAATGAATGTTGTCCATCCATATAAAAATGCGGTCAGCTGGCCGAAAGTGACACGAAAAAAAACATATTGTCCTCCGGCTTCAGGAATTAAACTTGCGACTTCCGCGTTGGTCAATGCTCCTGCAAGTGTCAACAATCCGGTCAGTATCCACACTCCAATCATCAATCCAGGCACATCGACATTTGCGGCAACATTTTGCGGTGTCAGAAAGATTCCGGACCCAATAATGGAACCAATTACTACCATAATCGCATTGGTGAGGGTTAATCGACGAGCGAGTGTAGTTTCTTGTTGATCAGAGGACATTCAAATCTCCGTTGTTGATGACTGTGGTGAAATTGAGCTAGTATTGCAAAAATAATAATCATTCACATTACAAGATGCAATGCACGGTGAACATTAATTGGGCTTTACCAATTGCGGGGAGGGTGTCTTTAACGGAAATGCAACGGTAAAAACAGTGCCAATATTGACTTCGCTTTCAACGGAAATTGTGCCACCGTGAATATCAGCGATCCATTTTGAGATGGAGAGTCCAAGCCCGCTGCCCCCAAGTTCCCGTGAGCGGGCTTTATCAACACGATAAAATCGATCAAAAATCTTTGAAAGATCATTTGCTGGAATTCCCATTCCAGTATCTTTCACTCTCACTGTCACATAACCACCTTCGCGAACAAGAGATATTTCCACTAGTCCCTTTTCCGGAGTATATTTTATAGCATTGTCGATTAGATTCAAGAACAGTTGCCGCAAACGAACCGCATCTCCAAGAATCAATGCATCATCCAAAGT
>JANXZD010000236.1 GCA_025355705.1 Bacteroidota bacterium
GATATGCTCCAATACCGCTAGAGCCAATGCCACCAAGTGGAAGATGATCGTTTGCAAAATACATGACGGTGTCATTGTAGGAACCCCCTCCAAATGATAGTTCTTGAAATATTTTTTCCTTAATGTTATTAGAAGAACCAAACAAATAAAACGATAATGGT
This sequence comes from Bacteroidota bacterium, assembly GCA_025355705.1. Taxonomy (GTDB): domain Bacteria; phylum Bacteroidota; class Ignavibacteria; order UBA10030; family UBA8401; genus UBA8401. The sequence continues at coordinate 162 of JANXZD010000236.1, forward strand.
TTTGGAAATTGTTTTATTTTCGAAATTACTTCTTCTAAATTATCATATTGCACCACAGGAAGGATGGGTCCAAAAATCTCTTCTTTCATAATAGCATCATTGAAATTTACATGATGCATTATTGTCGGACCGATGAACAATCGTTTTTTATCGAACATACCGCCAAAAAATATTTTTTGTACATCAACAAGAGACATGATTCTGTCAAAGTGTTTTTCATTTACGATCGCCATAAAATTCTCGCTAAAATCATTCGTTGGGAAATGGCGCTCGAGTATTTTTTTCATTGCATCAAGAAGCTGCTGTTCGATTGAAGAATGAACCAAAATATAATCCGGTGCAACGCACGTTTGCCCTGCGTTCAGAAATTTTCCCCACACAAGCCGCTTGGCGCTGGTTTCAATATCGCAATCCGGTAGAACAATGGCCGGGTTTTTCCCGCCAAGTTCAAGCGTGATTGGCGTAAGATGTTTTGCAGCGGCTTCATATACTTTTTTCCCTATCGCAGTACCGCCGGTGAAGAAAATATAGTCGAACCGCCGTTCAAGAATTTCCCTTGCTTTGTCGGCACCACCTTCGATTACATGGCAATATTCTTTAGGAAATGCAGTGTTGATGATCGAAGCCATTGCTGCAGAAGTGTTTGGAGCAACCTCGCTTGGTTTTACAACAGCGGTGTTTCCTGCGGCTAGTGCATCCACCAGAGGAAGCAGCGTGAGTTGGTAAGGATAATTCCATGCACCGGCGATATAGGTTACACCATAGGGTTCCGCCAATTTGTAACTTCGAGCAGGAAAATTAACCAGATTTGTCCTGACGCGTTGCTTCTTACTCCATGAGCGAATATTTTTTAAGCAAAACGATATTTCTCGATACACCAATGAAAGTTCGGATGTGAATGTATCGAATCGGGATTTTTTAAGGTCGGTGTAGATTGCATCGATCATCAATTGTTCGTTTGCTCGTAATGCGTGTTCAAGCTTTTTTAACTGAGCAATCCTAAAATCGATGTTGCGTGTTGCACCGGATTCAAAATACGTTCTCTGCGCGGTGACCAGTTCGGCGATGTTCATAATGAGCTTTCACATAGTTGATATTATTTTCTGCCCGTGAATTCATCCATTGTCTTATATATTTTCAACCACCGCCCAACAATAAGATCGAACATACGCGTTGGTAAAATACCTTTGAAGAGTTGCAGTGTATAGACGATCAACGGCATCCGCACGTGCAATTTGTTCTTTTCGATACCTCGAATGATCTTCCGCACCGTTGCTTCAGGCTTATTGATTGGAACGAATAGTGAAGTTTTCACTCCATCGAACATTCCCGTGCTGATATAGTATGGAGTGATGCAAGTTACTTTAACATCCTTCCCAAGTATTTCCATCTCCAGTCTAATGGAATCGGTCCAACCGATCACCGCCCATTTACTTGCAGCATAGACAGACATTTTTGGATTTCCAACCATTCCTGCGGCAGAGGCGATGTTCACAATGTGGCCAGAATTGCGTTGAATCATATCCGGAAGAAATTCAAGTGTAATATGCATCAACGCATCGGTATTGATCGACATTGTCCTGTCGATATCTGCATGAGTATGTTCATGAAAATATTTTCCAATAACAATACCGGCATTGTTGATCAGAATGTCAATCTTACCAACATCGTTCTTTACACGTTGAGCGGCTGTTTGTATCTGCTCTCTTTCGGAAACATCAACAAGGTATCCGTGAACATTTGGAAAAATTGTAGAAAATTCTGCAACGGTTTCATCCAACATTTTTTTATTGATATCCCAAATGATGAGATGCTTAATTCCTTTTTGGATCGCAGCTTTTCCCATCAATTTTCCAATTCCCGAAGCGCCGCCAGTGATGAGAATTATCTTATCTTGAAATGAACTCATAACATCGTCCGTTCTATTTAATTAATGGTGGATTCAATAATTGGTGTACATTTTCTGATAATGCAATTGCGGTATTAGGTTCAAATCGAAACCATAATTCCGGTTCGATCAATTCTAATTCTGAAACAGCAAGATTTCCACGGTTGTCAATGATCATATCAACACGAGCATACGAAGGAATTGGTTTACAAACCGAAACAACGTGCTCAGCCAAAGAGATTTCTTCCTGTGTTGGAACATATGAATTCACCGTTCCGCCGAAATCATCCTGTACACGAAAATCTCCGGCTTTCGTTTTTTTCAAAATAGCATGGGTGTATTTTCCGCCGATGACAATAAGTGTAATTTCTCCATGATCTATTATAGTACGAAGAAATGGTTGAAGTATCATCGCTTCATTTACGATCAAATGTTGAAAAATAGTTTCGCGTTCCTCAAGATTATCATTATTCAATCGATACGTATGCCGCGCTCCAGCAGACATTGCCGGTTTAAGGATCGTTTCAGAGAAATTATTTTTTTGATGAAGTTCGCGAAGAGTGGTCTGATCTCCTTTTTCAATATAGATCGTTTTTGGAATATTGATCCCGCGATAGTGGAGATCACGCAAATAATGTTTGTCGAGATTCCAAAGAATAGTTTTCAACGGATTGATCAACAACGTTTTTGTTGTAACAAAATTCAAGAATGGCAGGAATTCTTCATACCGCTGAGTGTAATCCCACACAGCGCGGAACATGACCGATTTTGTTGTTGTCCAATCAAATTCTTTATTCGCCCAATCGATCCTGTGTACGGTCAATCCCTTTTGTTCCAAAGCAGAACGCAGGATTTCATCTTCAGTGAGGATCTGTTGAACATACCAATCAGGATCTTTTGGATTGAGATATGTTGACGCGGTGAGCAGTGTTATATCGTATTTCATAATACAATGGAATTGATGGTGCGTGAATTTCAAGATTTTTAATCTTGGAAACAAGAATATTTACTTGAAAAATCGCACTTCATTGTCTACTTTGACCCTTACTATGAACGAGCAAATTGCAGTTTATGCACATAATATTTCAAAAACGTTCCGTCAGTTTTTTCAACCACCGGTAGAAGCATTACATGATGTTTCTTTTTCGATCAACGAAGGGGAAATAGTGGGACTTATTGGACCCAACGGTGCAGGGAAATCGACACTAATGCGATTGTTGCTTGGATTTATACCGTCCGATTCCGGCGAAGTTAAATTATTCGGCGAGCATCCTGAATCACTGCACGCCCGAGCGTTGATCGGGTATCAGGCTGATACACAATTTAGAGCAAATAATGTTTCAGTAAAATCATTTCTTCTGCTTCATGCAGATTTGATTGGTATCGATTACGCTGAAGACCATATCAAGCATTTGCTTCAAATGTTTGAACTTCTAGACTCCTATAAACGACCGCTGTCGTCGCTCTCTAAAGGGATGAGGCAAAAGTTAGAGCTCGTTCTGGCATTTCTTGGATCACCTAAACTTGTTTTTTTGGATGAACCAACCGCTGCACTCGATCCCCCATCGATATTTGTGTTGAGAGATTTTCTTGCAGAGAAAAAGAAAAATGGAATTACTGTGTTATTTAGTTCACACCATTTAACGGAAGTTGAATCGATCTGCGATCGCATTATTTTTATCAGTAATGGAACAGTCGTTGACGATTCTTCCATGAAAGAGATCGGACCGGGACATCTTGAAAATCTCTTTAGGAAAAATCTCGGAATGAAAGGAACAGGATTATGAAAATATTTTCTATTCTTTTTAAAGCAGAATTTAAACGATTTTGGTCTCCGGTAATGATTGTCAGCGGTTTCGGTTTGGTTGGATTTGGTCTAATACCCTCAACTGTTTTGGTCAGATCGGGAAATGCCACCAATCTTTCAACTCTAATACAAACAGTAGATCAATTTCTCTCTTTTTTTACATTCCTTATATTCTCTGCAGGAATCGTTGGATCCGATATTAAAAACGGATGGGTCAGAACACTTCTTGTCAGAGCAGTCACTCGTCAACAATATGTTGTGACAAAAATGCTCATGGTTTTTACTGCAATATGCCTCGTCTATATTTTCTGTACCGGTATTTCTTTAACCGTTTTATTGTTTAACCCTAAAGTAATAATTCTTTTCGATCTATCAACAAGCGCTTTGTTTGTATTGTTAAAATCAGCGCAGATATTTTTATTGATCACGATTTCAACAATGGTGTCTTGTTTTATTCTTGGGGCATTCAATTCATTGTTTGTGTATTGCTGGATGTCGATGGATATGCTCCTTGATTTTCTTGTCACTCGAAAATATTGGGATGTGAAATGGATGATTATTGTAAAAGAGTATATCTTTCCTTCCGGATTTGATAATGCACAAAAAGCTGTTCTAAGTGATATCTTGTTTCCGTACAGTGAGTTGTTATGGGGATGTGCAGCATTGCTGTTGTTCTTTGCGGCAGCATTATTTGCAATGAACAAAACAGTTATTGATGTCGGATCGGAGTGATAATGAATCAGAGACATAACAAAGGGATTAAAGTATTGATGGTTTTGGGAATTATAATTGCTACGGTTGCCGCGATTCTTGAATATTATCCGACGATCAACACTGTGCAATGGATTCCGTATGAAACTGCGTTTCAAAAAGCAAGACAAGAAAATAAATTGATTTATGTTGACGTGTATGCCGAATGGTGCGATCCATGTAAATTGATGGATAAAACAACATTTGTAAACGATACTGTTCTAACATTACTTCATAATAATTTTATTGCAACCAGAATCAATATTGATGATGAGCAGATTGGTGCGAAAGTGAAAGAAAAGTTCAATATTCCGGCTATGCCCACTTCACTGATTCTCAATGCAGATACATTGGAAGTGAATCGCATGGTTGGATATGTACGATCGTATAGATTTATTGCTTGGTTGAAAGAAGCACGATAATTTCCGATCAGCATTCTCTTTTTCTTTCAATTTTTAATACCTACCTTACTGTTACCTGTGCTAACGACTGTTCAATTCGTCGTCGGCAGGGATAAGTGCGTTTTAAATGATCTAATATTCTGTGTAATAATTGAAAAATGTCTGACAGTACTTCGAAAATATTTGATTCTGAACATTTCCAGAAATTGAATGCGCTCAATATCTCTGCTGAGCAACCGGTTATTGTTCATGGAATTTCAGGTTCACTCTGGGCTTTTGTTGCTGTTGCACTCTTTCGTCAAGCCAACGGACAAGTATTGGTTATTGTCGATGAACCGGAACGAGCGGAAAAACTTCGAGATGATTGCTCTGTTCTTATTGGCGAAGCAAATGTAAAATTATTCATCAGTGAACCGCAGCATTCATCTCAAGTGATTGATATGTCCGCACCCCTTTCGCAGATCGAAACATTGAAAGCACTGCAGGCGAACGCACCCGCAATTTATATTACACACTCAACCGCGCTTGGATATTCCGTTCCCGAGCAAAAGAAATTCTTAAAATCCATCATTGAACTTTCAATAAATAGCGAACAGAATTTTGAACAATTGCTTGCAAGGCTTTCTGAAAATGGATTTGAACGAAAACAATTCGTTGAATCATACGGTGACATCGCAGTACGCGGAGGTATTCTTGATATTTTTCCGTTCATCGGCGAGCATCCTGTTCGGGTTGAGTTCTGGGGTGATACCATAGAATCCATCCGCGAGTTTGAAGTATTGTCTCAGCGTTCAATTCGTGAATTGCATTCAGTAAGCATCATTCCTGATGTTCTCAAACAAGAAATAGTTGAGGGAGAAACCGCAGAGACAAAAGAATTCAAAGAACACCTCTTGTCATATTTCTCAAACGAAGTGATGATCCTTTTAGAGGATGAGTCTCTCCGCAAAAAAGAATTTGATGAGCTTGAATCGGAAGGAGTCGTAACGGATTTTTCTTTTGACGATGTTGAAAAAAGAATTGAGAAATATTCTCGTATTACACATTCTTCATTTCAATCATCAAAAGCTGAAATTGATTTCCAATCCACACCGCAGCCGAGTGTTAACGGCAGCATCAAGATACTGAAAGAAAAGATTGTTGAATTTTCTGAAAAAGGATTTGATGTTGTCATTACATCAGACAGGAAAGAAGAGCTGGAAAGAATTCAGGATCTGATCGAAAGCTCTGACAATGACGAGTCTGGTCCAAGTTTTGAGATTCGAGATGAAAAATTTGAAGAAGAAATAATTCCCGAAACACAAAGCACAAAACTCGAAACTCCAATCCATTACTCCTCAGAATCATTCCATTCCGGCTTTGTCTTTGAGTCCGCAAAAATTGCGATTTTCACTGAGCACGAGATCTTTAATCGCATTAAAGCGCGAGCAGAAAAAAAACGTAAACGGTTCAAAGGAATTTCCGCAAAAGAACTTCACACATTGCGCCGTGGTGATTACGTAACACACGTCGATCACGGGATTGGGAAATTTCTCGGCCTCGAAAAAATCAAGGTCGGCGGTTCGGAACAGGAAGTAGCGAAGTTAGAATACGCTGAAAAAGGAATGCTCTTTGTCAATCTTAATTATATCACGCGGATACAAAAATATTCTTCCGCGGAAGGGCATGAACCAAAGCTTAACAAACTTGGCAGTCCTGATTGGGAAAGATTAAAAGCGCGAACAAAGAAAAAAATCAAAGATATTGCAAGAGATTTGATAATGCTCTACGCAAAACGAAAGATGGAATCCGGCTTTGCATTCCAACCGGACGCACATTGGCAGAAGGAAATGGAAGCGTCGTTCATGTATGAGGATACACCAGACCAGGCGCGCACAACCATTGAAGTGAAAGCAGACATGGAATCTCCACACCCAATGGATCGGTTGGTCTGCGGTGATGTTGGATTTGGAAAGACAGAAATTGCAATTCGTGCAGCATTCAAATCAGTGATGAATGGAAAACAGGTTGGAGTGCTTGTTCCGACAACGATTCTTGCACAGCAGCATTTTAATACATTCTCAGATCGACTTAATCGCTATCCGGTTCGAGTTGGGTTGTTGTCGCGTTTCAAATCACCAAAAGAGATCAAAGAAACACTGGCAAAACTTGCCGATGGAAATGTTGATATTGTCATTGGCACTCATCGATTACTTTCTAAAGATGTGAAATTCAAAGACCTTGGTTTGCTTGTCATCGATGAAGAACAGCGTTTTGGTGTTGGAGCAAAAGAGAAACTGCGTGCAATGAAAATCTCTGTTGATACGCTGACATTAACCGCAACACCGATCCCACGGACGCTGCATTTTTCATTGATGGGTGCGCGCGATCTTTCGGTTATTAACACACCGCCGCGCAACCGCCTTCCGATCCACACAGAAATTGTAAGCTATGATAAAAAGATCATTCGTGAAGCGGTTATTCATGAGATCCATCGCGGAGGACAGGTCTTTATCGTCAACGATCGTGTGAATAATATTGAAATGATAACGGCAACGCTGCAGGAACATATTCCCGAAGCACGTTTTCGAATTGCTCACGGACAGATGGAAGGGCACGAACTTGAACAAGTAATGATCGATTTTCTTGAACGGAAATTTGATGTTCTTGTGACGACAAAAATCGTTGAATCGGGAGTTGATATTCCAAGTGTCAATACGATCATCATTAATCGTGCGGATAAATTCGGTCTTGCGGAATTATATCAATTACGCGGCCGAGTCGGGCGTGCAAATCTTCAGGCATATGCATATCTGCTTGTTCCGCCGATCAGTCTTCTTCCTAAACAAACGCTTCGCCGGCTGCAAGCAATCGAAGAATTTACTGAGCTTGGCTCCGGTTTCAATCTCGCAATGCGTGACATGGAAATCCGAGGGGCAGGAAATATGCTGGGAGGAGAACAGAGCGGATTTATCATGGAAATGGGCTTTGAGATGTACACTAAAATCCTTGAAGATGCTGTTGCCGAATTGAAAGAACAGGAATTTGCGGAAGTGTTCGCGTCGGTTACGATGGAAACGAAATTGCGTGTTATTGAAACTCAGGTGGATGCAGACATCGAAGCATATATTCCCGAATTTTACGTGGAGAGTGATACTGAACGTCTTGATATCTATCGTAGACTTTATAAGACATCCACACAAAAAGAAGTCGATGAGTTAAAAGCGGAATTGAACGACCGTTTCGGTGCAGCGTTGGAAGAGATTGACAATCTGTTTGCATTAGCATCGTTGCGCGTGCTTGCTTCACATTCTAATATTCGCAAAGCAGAGTTGAACAAACGAACTCTTAGATTGTTTTTGCCATTGGAGGAAGATAAGCAATTCTATGAAAGCGGAGCATTCCAACAAGTGATGGCTTCGGTTGCAGCGATCAAAGATCCGCAAATACAATTGAAACAAGAAGGAAGAAATTTATTCCTTCAGACATTCTTAAAACATGCCGAAGGCGTTGAACGCGTGAATGAGGCAATAACAATTATTGAGAGACTGATTTTGTAGTTTGGGAATATCAATGAACAATGATTTTAAAGTAATTCTTTTTGATCTCGGACGTGTATTAATGCATATTGACTTCGAGGCATTTCCCAACGGACTTGGATTAACAACGAAAGAACAGCGATCACCATTCAATTTTGAAATGATTCAACACACCGTTCGGATCCATGAAACGGGGAAGATATCAACAAATGAATTTCTCGATTTGCTCTATGTAATATTCCAACAAAAATATTCGAGAGAAAAAATATTGAATGCATTCGACAGTATTATCGTTGAGGACAATCAAGAAATTATTCCATTGGTTGAAAATATTCGTCGTCATTATCGTATTGCAATACTCAGTAATACATGTATAAGCCATTGGGAAAAAGTACAGCGCATTTCATCATTGATAAAATTATTTCCCGATGTATTTACTTCATTTCAACTTGGTGCAATGAAGCCATCGCCAATCGTTTATGAAAAAGTTTGTGAATCAATGAACGTTGAGCCGCACGAAGTAATTTTTATCGATGATCTGAAAGAAAATATTGATGGCGCAATAACGGCCGGGATGAATGGAATTGTATTTCGTGACGTTGATTCTATAAAATATTTGATGAATGATAGAAATTGAACAAAAAACACTTAAAGTAATTATTTAAGTCCTCGTCGTAATAGTCTGTCCATCCAACGTCAATTATTCTGCTTTCGCAAAAATTCAAAAACCATCAATAAAATCAGTGATTTCATTGAAAACAACTTGACTTTCGATTGAAATTCCGTAACTTTGTGTCCAATGGTGGGTTAAAGTGGGTAAAAAACCTTCAACAAAATAAGGTATTTAACAAAAGTGTCATCATTTAAAGGTTCATTTAATTATACAATAGATAATAAAGGACGCATTAATATTCCGGCTAAGATGCGGAAGAATCTTGCCCCTGAAGCGAATAACGCATTTGTGATCACGCGCGGATTCGAGAATTGTATTTTTGTGTACCCAAATGATGAATGGATGAAACGTGAAGCGGAAATTGGAAATCTACAGCAAACGAATCCGAAAGATCGTTACTTCACACGAATGATGTTGCAGTTTGCGACCGATGCTGAATTGGATGGACAGTATAGAATTATTCTCCCGAAAGAATTGATCCAGTACGCAAACATTGAAAATGAAGTTTTTATTCTTGGTGCATTTGACCGCATTGAAGTATGGAATCCGAACGAGTATAAAAAATATCTCGATAGTCAGCAAGAAGATTATTTGACTGTTGCATCGAAAGTGTTCGAGAAGAAAGATTGATGTTTTACCGCAGAGATCGCAGAGATCGCGGAGAACGTTGTTGCAAATTTAATTCAGTAGTTCTCTGCATCGTCAGCGGTATCTAGAATGTCAGAATCATCATATCATATTCCGGTGATGCTCCATGAAACGTTGGAGCATCTTATTACAACACCGGATGGAATATATGTTGATGGTACATTGGGCGGCGGCGGACACGCAGAAAAAATTTGTGAACGATTAACGGCAAAAGGAACACTTATCGGTATTGATGCCGATACAGACGCGATTAAAGAAGCGGGAAAACGTCTGCAACGATTTCAAACGAATGTTCATCTGGTGAATGAAAATACCTCACACATCGCAGCCATCCTTCAGTCGCAAAACATATCAACAATTAACGGATTGTTGCTTGACCTTGGTGTCTCTTCTTTTCAACTCGATGAAGCGAAAAAGGGATTTTCATTTCGCGGCAATGA
>JANXZD010000240.1 GCA_025355705.1 Bacteroidota bacterium
ACTATAACAAAACCATCTTCGGTTACACGTACAAGTTCAACATCTCCCCCATCTGCCTGAAGATATGGACGAACTGAATTAAGCGATTGTTGAACTTTTTCAGTGATGGTCATAGTGTTCGAAATACGGAGTCCACCGTAACGGTGGACTCCATCGACATTAATTTGTTCCCAATGATATCTCAATCGGGACAGATTGTTTTGAAAGATTATTGATGCTGATCTGAGCAGCAAGATTTTTTGAGATTGTTTGGAATATTTTTGCAGGTTCACTGTCGGGTTCTGCATCGGTAATCGGCCGGCCTATATCCCCGCCAATTCTGATCTTGGTATAAATAGGAATCTCGCCAAGGAACGGAATCTTGAATTGTTCGGCAACTTTTTCCCCGCCGCCTGTATCGAAAATATTCTCACGTTCGCCGTTCGAACTGACAAAATAACTCATATTTTCTATGACACCAAGAATTGGAACGTTGACCTTGTTGAACATTGCCATACCTCGCCGTGCATCTGCAAGAGACATTTCTTGGGGAGTTGTAACAATCACCGCACCGGTTATTGGTATTTGTTGAACAAGCGTTAACTGAATATCGCCGGTTCCGGGAGGAAGATCAAATACTAGATAATCAAGTTCACCCCATTCAACATCGGTCATGAATTGTTTTACAGCACCACTCGCCATCGGGCCACGCCAGATAACAGCTTGGGTAGAATCGATTAAAAATCCAATCGACATTACTTTTACTCCGTATTTTTCTAACGGAACTAACTTTTGATTGTGCATCTGAGGCTTTTCGTTAATGTTGAACATCAACGGAATACTTGGACCATAAATATCACAATCGATCAACCCAACAGTCGCACCTTGACGGGCAAGAGAAACGGCAAGATTCACCGCTACGGTGGATTTTCCCACTCCCCCTTTTCCGCTGGCAACAGCAATCGTATTTTTTACACCGGTAAGAATCGGAGTTGCCTGCATGTTCGATCGTTTCGAAACGTTGGCGGTCATTGTAACATTCAATTTACCGATTTGGGGAATGTTTTGGCGAACAACATTCTCTGCCTGTGCTTTCATTTCATCTTTCACCGGACAAGCCGGCGTTGTCAGCTCAATAGAAAAACTGACATCGTTTCCTTTGATAATAATATCTTTAATAAAATTCAGCGATACAATATCGCGATTCAAATCAGGATCATGAACTGCGCGGAGCGCATTTAAGATATTTTCAGTATTGATAGAACTCATTTAATACAATCCTTATTCAAAAATAGATTATTGATTCAATTGTTTTTGTTTTATCCACTCGTATACCCAGTCGGTTTCCTTATTCACTTGGGGAACAGCAACAATCCTGCCTCCAAAACCAAGATTCCGCCAGGTAAACATATTGGTTGTAGTTGTTTTTACAGAACGGAGAGCTGTCTCGTTCATTGTAACATTATATTTCTTTGCTAAAGTTCCAACATATCGATTAATTGTTTGTTGACGTTTTTCACTCAACAATTTCTGTTCGATCGAACGATTGGTGATGGTGAAATTGGCACGAAGTGAATCATCAATAATCCTTCGTTCTAGCACTGAGAAGATCGTCAATCCTTCGGTAATTTTCCATGGACCATTCACTTCATTGATTTTTGCATTCGAAGCATACAATCCTAATTCTCCCCACTTACTTACTTCGATCCATGGAGATTCTCCGCCGTTCTTTCCCCATTCTTTTCGTTTTGAATATTTCTTCGCCAGAGTTGAGAAATCTTCTTTCTTATTGATCCTCTCTCGAAGCTCTTTGGCAAGCGAAACACTGTCAACCAAAATTTCACGCAAACGGACTAAAACAGCCGCACCGTATATTTCCGGGTGCTTTTGGTATTCATCTTCAATTTCATCCGTTGAAATCCGAATCGAGTCCAAAATAACACGTAACAATAACAAGCTCTTTCGATTATCAAGCCATGTAGAAATATCGTGTCTCACATTTTCTGTTTGTTGAAGATTTTTCTTTAATCCTTCTCTTGTTAAGAGTTCGTTTTGAATTACTGTTTTGATATTATTATTCAGTACTGCGCGGATCTGATCGAGTTTCAATGATGGAAACATCACACTATTATTTCCTAAACTGACTAAGACCTCGTCAACGGATAAATTACCGGAAGCGATCGTAATGAATTGGTCATTTCGATGAGCAGCAAATTTTTTCTGTAGTTCAATAATCGCAGTGGATGGAAAAACAAACTTTCCCTTCGAAAAATACGACGCAGAATCAGATTTCATCATTGCGGCAATAGTGTCGGCGATCATGAGAAAGAGTTCCGGATTCGCCTCAGCCCTCTGTGGTGCTGTGACAGAAGCAAATACTTTCGTTGCGATCGAATCTTCTTTCCTCTGTTTAACAATATTTTCTACTTTTCGTAATCGATCCGGATGTGATAACCTCATCAGTTGTTCGTTTGATTTTTTTTGTAACAGACGAAACATTACCCATCCGAGCGGATCAATCTCAACGGGATTCGACAGGCTGTCTTTCCCAATGGAAAAGACAGCATCTTCGATAGTTTTATTACTAAATCCAAACCCAATAGTTAGTGTGTCAAGCGGAACATATAACGAGTCAATAAAAAAATTGTACGCAGTGTTCTTGTTCTTACTCTGAACAATTTTTTTACGTAATAATTCTCCTTCTTTTTTTGAAAGAATTCCTAAGACCTGCACTTCAATTTCGTACGGAATCCGTATCAAACCAATAGAGATCTCCTGAACTGATACTGATATTTTTGACGGCACCTCTCGTTTGTAGAATTCATCGCGGACGAATAATCGTTCCAAATTCTTCTGCAAACTCATCGTCATGGAATCATTTCCAATATTCTCCTGACGTGCTTCCATTGCCAACAGTTTTTCAGCAACTAATGAGTGAAGAAATTCCAGTTTCGTATATTCGATCCTTGACGACATATCTTTTTGGGGCCATGGCATCAGTTCAAAACGTTCTAGAAAATCTTTGGCAGAGATGATCTGCGAACCAATGGTTGCGAGAGTATCTTTTGGAAGTTCACTGGATTGAAATTCCAGTTGTGCTGACAAAAATGATTGTATAATTAATGACAACAACAACATTTGGATCGATCTCATTCTACGCTCTTTCCTGTTAGCTGGAGAACAGCTTTTTGATATAATGCTGAAGTTTTATTGATAATCTCATCAGGAATCATCGGCCCGGGTGGTCTTTTATTGAAATTGATCGATAACAAATAATCACGGACAAATTGTTTATCGTAACTGTTCTGCGCAGCTCCCGGTGAGTAGGTTTCTTTCGGCCAAAACCGAGATGAATCAGGCGTAAGTAACTCATCAATCAATATCAATTCACCATTCAGCAAGCCAAATTCCATTTTTGTGTCGGCAATAATGATCCCTTTTTTTTCAGCAAGTGCCGATGCCCGGTTGAATATTGCCGTTGCAGTATCACGCACTTGATCGCTCAATTTTTTCCCTTCTCTTTTGATGAGATGATCCAAAGAGAAGGGAAAAAATTGAGCGATCAAGTGCGTGATACTGCAACGGCAATATTCAACCGGGCATCGGCACTTGCTGAAAAAAAAGGGATCATTATTGC
>JANXZD010000266.1 GCA_025355705.1 Bacteroidota bacterium
TACACAAACGATTGGTGGCTATCCGTATTATCCTGATGGTAAACATCATCCGGATCTGCAAGGAGGTATGTTTAAGCCTACAAATCCAAATATATATTATTCTTCGAATGATGGCGGAGTTCAGCGTGCCGATGATATCACAATGAGCGGAACAATGAAATGGACTTCACTCAATAATGGTTACAATGTAACTCAAGTATATTCGGTTGCGATATCTCCCGATAGTGGTGATTATCGAATCATTGCGGGCGCACAGGATAACGGTTCCATTGCAACAGATTCTTCCGGGATGTGGTATGACATCTATGGAGGAGACGGAACGGTATTGGAACTTCCTCCTATTGCAGATGATCGAATGTACACTCAATATCAGAGTGGTCCTTTGCAACGTCAAACGCGCGCCGGGTTAAATGTTATAGACTTAAATCCGAACGGAAGCACCCGACAGCTATTTGTGAACCCTATTGCGCTCGATCCGAATAATTCAAAGTTGCTCTATTATGGTGCTGGCAGTACGATCACTCCAACATTGTATAGTGGTATCTGGAGAAACAGTAATGCACCCGTAGGAACGATGACAACAGGATGGGCTCCGATTGCGGCGAGTGATGTCGGGATTCCTTCGGGATCAACGCGAGCCGTGAGTGCTATTGGAATTTCAAAATCAAATAATCCAAACGTCATTTATATCGGAACGACGGACGGAATTGTGAGACGGATCGATAATGCAGAGTCTGCAACGCCAATTGGTACAGATGTAACGCCCACAGGATTGAACGGAGGAACCGCACAAGGAGGGTTTGTTCGATGTGTTGCGGTCGATCCTAAAAATTCAAATAAAGCACTCGTTGCATTTGGAAACTATAATTTCAAGAGTCTCTGGCTCACAACAAACGGCGGATCTACATGGAGCGATGTGGAAGGAAATTTATCTGATCCTTCGGGACCGTCGATCCGTTGGGCGACCTTGATCTATGTTGGAGATCAATTGAATGTCTTTATTGGTACGAGCATTGGTCTTTTGATGACAAGTAAACTTCAAGGTGATTCAACAGTATGGGTGCAAGCAGCCGCTAACGAGATTGGGAATGTCCTAATCTCATATTTGGATTACAGGGAATCAGACAGAACTCTTGTTGTGGGAACACATGGCAGGGGTGTGTTTTCAACACAGATACCGAATATACCATCAAGCGTACAAACAACAGCAACAGTACCGCAACAATTTGTATTGGAACAAAATTTCCCAAATCCATTTAATCCCGTAACAACGATCCGCTATTCACTCTCGTCATTATCAAAAGTAACATTGGTAGTCTTCGATGTTCAAGGAAAAACAGTCGTTACACTTGTGAATGAAGAACAAACTGCGGGACGGAAGGAAGTACGATGGAGCGGGAAAAATGTTGCAAGCGGAATATATTTTTACAAACTGCAGGCAGGAAGTTTTGGTGAAACGAAAAAAATGTTATTGGTGAAATGAATTTTGAGATGTATTCTACTATCAGGGTGGCAGACATCTCTCCTTAAAAAATACTCGCTTTTGGAGAAGAGTTGAAATATATTTTATTAATAAATACAGATGATAAAAGAAATTTTAACAAAAAAATAAATAAAACACACTATTCAAAGAACGGATTTCGCAAAAAAATGTTTATATGTCTAACGAACTTTCATTATTACTGATAACCGCGGCATCAGTTGGATTCATTCATACCATTCTCGGTCCAGATCATTATATTCCTTTCATCGCAATGTCAAAAGCTGGAAGTTGGTCTAAGGTAAAGACAATGTGGGTGACGATTCTATGCGGTATCGGTCACGTCGGCAGCACAATAGTATTGGGATTTCTTGGAATTGTATTTGGTTATACGGTATTCCATCTTGAATCAATTGAATCGTATCGAGGTGATTTTGCAGGTTGGTTGTTGATTATTTTCGGATTGCTGTATACGGTGTGGGGAATTCGCAGGGCAATATTGAAAAGACCGCATACTCATTCGCATATTCACACAGATGGAACAATGGAAGTTCATGCACATGATCATCACAACGCTCATGAACACAATGAAAAACGTTCTGCAATGCGTATTTGGGTTCTCTTTACGATTTTCGTTTTTGGACCGTGTGAACCACTAATACCTGTGTTGATGTATCCTGCAGCGCGCGGTACATTGTCCGATGTTGTAATTGTCTGTACCGTGTTCAGCATTGTCACTATTGGAACAATGCTCATTGTTGTTTTCAGCGCATTGTATGGATTATCGTTCGTGCCGATGAAAAAAATGGAACAGTACAGTCACGCACTTGGCGGTTTTGCAATTCTTACGTGTGGTATCGCCATTCAATTTTTAGGATTGTGACACTATAGTATGCACGAACTTTCCATTGCAGAAGGAATCATTGATATCATACATCAACATGTAACGCAGGAACGACTGCATGATGTTCGGTCCGTGCGAGTGAAAGTCGGAACATTTTCCGGAGTCGTTCCAGACTCATTGGAATTTTCCTATCAAGCGATCACATCGGGAACAACACTTGAACGGTCATTTCTTATGTTTGATCGCATTCCATTTGTGATTCAGTGCATGGAGTGTCAACAGGAGTCTGTGAGCGAGGATGGGATTACGCTGTGTCCGGTATGCAATAGTGTTAATACCAAAATAATTTCAGGAAAAGAATTGCAAGTGAAAGATATTGAATTGGAAGATGTGCAACAGGAGAATCTATGAGTGTGCTTACGATAGAACGGAAAGTTCTTGAAAAAAATGATGACCTTGCTCGTCGCAACCGGGAGATGTTTGCAAAGAACGACCTCTTCGTGATCAATCTTGTCAGTTCACCCGGTTCAGGAAAAACAAGTGTGCTCGAACAGACACTGAAATATTTCGGCTCATCATTGCGGATTGCGATTATCGAAGGAGATGTGCAAACGGATCTCGATGCACAGCGTATTGCGAAGTTCAATGTTCCCGTTGTTCAGATAGTGACGAACGGCGGTTGTCATCTTGAAGCTAAACTTGTGAATGATGCTCTTTCTGGCTTTGACCTTTCGAATGTTGATCTGCTGGTGATCGAAAATGTCGGCAATCTTGTCTGTCCGGCAAACTATGATCTTGGAGAGGCAATGAAAGTTGTCATTGTCAGCACGACAGAAGGTGACGACAAACCGTTAAAGTATCCGGGAATGTTTCATCATTCTTCGGTGTTGATCGTGAACAAGATCGATCTTGTTCCGTACGTTAATTCCAATCCTGAAGTGATAAAAAAGAATGCGCAGCAAATAAATCCCCGGCTGAAAATATTTGAAACATCGTGTACAACGAACAAAGGAATTCCTGAATGGTGCGAGTGGTTGAGAAGTCAAACGAAGAAACGTGCCGTTTAAAAGTCACCATTCATGGTGCAGTCCAGGGTGTCGGATTCCGTCCGTTTGTATATCGTCTTGCAGTCGAAATGAATCTCTACGGTTGGGTATCCAACACATCCCAAGGTGTGGTGATTGAAGTTGAAGGGGAACTAAAGCTGCTTCATTCGTTCATAGCAAGGATTCATTCCGAAAAGCCTTCCATCTCCAGCATCCACAGTTGTGAAACATCATTTCTTGATCCAAAGGGTTATACCGGTTTTGAGATCCGTGAAAGTACAATCGGTGGTTCAACAACGGCATTAGTCATTCCTGATATTGCAACATGTCCCGATTGTCTCAAAGAAATATTCGATGTCAACGATCGCCGTTATTTATATCCATTCACAAACTGTACAAATTGCGGACCCCGTTTTACGATCATTAAGTCATTGCCGTACGATCGGAAGAATACGACAATGAAATCATTCACAATGTGTGGACAGTGTGAAAAAGAATATCATGATCCGCTTGACAGAAGATTTCACGCGCAGCCGAATGCCTGCCCACAGTGCGGACCTCAAGTAAAGCTCTGGGATCAGAATGGCTCCGTAATTTCTTCACACTATTCTGCGATTGTTGGTGCGGCGCAAGCGATAATAAAGGGAGACATTGTTGCAGTGAAAGGGTTGGGTGGATATTTATTGATGTGTGATGCCAGAAGCAACGATGGTGTCCAAAAACTAAGGGATCGAAAACATCGTGAAGAGAAACCCTTTGCAGTAATGTTCCCATCCATCGATGACATTGAAAAGGAATGTGAGGTACCGGAGATTGAAAAACGATTATTACTGTCGCCTCAAGCTCCTATTGTATTGCTGAAAGTTTTGGAGAATCATTCTTCGAATATTTCTTCATATGTTGCGCCGAGAAATCCAACCCTGGGAGTAATGCTGCCGTATACGCCTTTACATCATCTGTTGATGTCGCTGCTGCAATTTCCGGTCGTTGCCACCAGTGGAAATATCAGTGATGAACCGATATGTTTTCAAGACGATACTGCACTGAATAAACTTCACAGTATTGCAGACTGTTTCCTTGTCCATAATCGTCCAATTGAACGGTACTGCGATGATTCAATTGTAAGGGTGATCCAACATCGTGAATTAATGCTTCGTCGTGCTCGCGGTTATGCACCTCTTCCAATTCATCTTACGCAAAAGTTCGAACGCCCGATACTTGCGGTCGGAGGTCAACTGAAGAATACGATTGCCATTGCTCACGATGATTCGATCTTTGTCAGTCAGTATATTGGTGATCTTGAGACTGCAGAATCTCTTTCCTCATTTAAAAGAACCATCAATGATTTTCGATCATTATATGATGTTGTTCCGTCAATGATTGTCCATGATCTTCATCCGGAATATCTCTCAACGACAGTTGTCAAGAATGAATTATCCGTCCAACATAAAGATGCTTCAGTGACTACGGTGCAGCATCACTATGCACACATTGCATCGTGCATGGCAGAAAATGAATTGACAGATTCGGTTATTGGATTTTCATGGGATGGAACAGGATTTGGTACCGATGGAACTATTTGGGGTGGTGAATGTATCCTCTTTGAAAATGGTTCATTCCGTCGAGTTGGAACGATACGCTCGTTCAAATTGCCCGGCGGTGAAACAGCGATCCGCGAACCGCGAAGATGTGCCGCAAGTATTTTGCACGAGATCTATGACAGCAATTATTTGCACAAGTCAAAAATAATTGATGATGCTTTTTCTGAACATGATCGCAGAATATTGACCACGATGCTCACAAAAAATATCAATGCTCCATCAACAACAAGCATGGGTAGAATTTTCGATGCCGTGTCAGCATTCTGTGGTGTAAGAATGAAGAATTCTTTTGAAGGACAGGCAGCAATGGAGTTGGAATATCTTGCTTCGAACAGTACTATAGAGGAAGTATATCCAATTTCAATCGAAGAGCATCAAGGTTTGTTAAGCTGGAATTGGGAATCCATGTTCGAATCGATCTTAAAGGATTTAAATGCAGACAGATCAAATAATGAGGTCGCAAAAATATTCCACAATACGCTGGCGAACCTCATACTACAAATGGCTGTGACTCGGAAGACACCGAAAGTGGTTCTTTCAGGTGGTTGTTTCCAAAATATGATTTTATTAGAGCAAACCATTATATTGCTTCAACAAAATGGTTTGACTCCATATTGGCACCAGCGAATTCCGGCAAATGACAGCGGAATTTCTTTGGGCCAGATTTATTCGATATTCCTTGCAAAACATTATCAACAATAATTAGAGAGGATCACATGTGTCTTGCAATTCCTGGTAGGATAGAATCAATTGAAGAAGGATCCAATCCTAAAATGGCGAAGGTTGATTTTGGTGGGGTCAAAAAAAATGTTTGTCTTGAATTTTTACCCGAAGCAAATCTTCACGATTATGTTCTGGTGCATGTTGGTGTTGCATTGACAAAAGTGGATGAAACGGAAGCATTGGAAACAATCGAATTGTTTAAACAGATGGGAGATGCTCTTGATGAATTGAAAGAGGGAGATCCAGTATGAAGTATCTCCATGAATTTCGCGATCCTGCATTCGCTAAAACTCTTTCAGAAAAGATCCATACTGTAACAACACGTCCTTGGACAATTATGGAAATTTGCGGCGGGCAGACGCACTCCATTGTAAAATCAGGACTGGAAAATTTACTTCCTAAATCTTTGTCGATCGTTCACGGACCAGGCTGCCCTGTTTGTGTTACGCCGTTAGAGATCATCGAAAAAGCTGTGCTTATTGCGTCAAAACCAAATGTGATCTTCACATCGTTTGGCGATATGCTTCGCGTTCCCGGTAATTCCACCGATCTGCTTCATGTTAAAGCAAACGGCGGCGATGTACGAATCGTGTATTCTCCGCTTGATGCCGTAACAATTGCGCAAAAAAATCCTGAAAAAGATGTGGTGTTCTTCGCTGTCGGTTTTGAAACCACTGCCCCGGCAAACGCAATAGCTGTTTGGCAAGCGCACAAAAATAATGTGAAGAATTTTTCCATTCTCTGCTCGCATGTTCTCGTTCCGCCGGCAATGGAAGCATTATTATCTTCCGCAGAAAATCGTGTTCAAGGTTTTTTAGCCGCAGGGCATGTTTGCACGGTGATGGGATATGAGGAATATATTCCTCTTGCAAAAAAATACAAGGTTCCAATTATTGTCACGGGTTTTGAGCCGATCGATATTCTCCATGGAATATTGATGCTTGTAACGCAGCTTGAAGAAGGGCGATATGAACTTGAGAATCAATATTCTCGTATGGTAAAAAAAGAGGGGAATGTTTCCGCACAGGAAATGATCTACAATGTGTTTGAAATTTCAAACAGAAAATGGCGCGGAATCGGTGAGATTCCTTTAAGTGGTTATCGATTAAAAAATGAATTCGCTCATTTTGATGCTGAAATTAAATTTGATCTTGGTTTGATCGATGTTCAGGAATCTCCGCTCTGCATTGCCGGAGAGATCTTGCGAGGATTGAAGAAACCATTTGAATGTTCCGCTTTTGGAAAGGAATGTTCCCCGGAACACCCGCTCGGTGCGCCAATGGTTTCGTCCGAAGGAGCATGTGCGGCGTATTATAATTATAAACGCCAGGAAGTTTTAAATTCTAACTGATATGAATCTAAAGAATGGAACACGGAATACACTGATATAACAGATTCTCACGGATTTAAATCCGCGTAGATCAGCCTAATCCGCGTCATCTGTGTTCTATTATTATGACGACCGAAATCTATGACAAACGACATCTCACAAGGACTGAACTGCCCGCTTCCGATCGATAACTACGCTACTGTGGTTCTTGCCCACGGCGGCGGCGGAAAACTGACGCAC
>JANXZD010000366.1 GCA_025355705.1 Bacteroidota bacterium
CAAACCGAACAATTGAAGCCACACTGGAAGATGTTGATTCCGCCATTTCTTGAACATTCAGAAATGGAATTCGGTCAAAATTTTCCACAAAAAAATCAGCAATTTTCTTGTGGTTCTTTGGAAGTGTGCTGTAACTCTTTCGGATCTTCTCTTTGATGTCGTCGTATTGTGTCATAGAATAGAAGCACGAACCTCTTCACAGAAGTTCGTGCGTAAACAACAATTATTTCATCAGAAGCATTTTTTTTGTTTCTGTAAAACTTCCGGTTTGCAAAGTATAATAGTACATTCCGGATGAAAGGTTCTCTGCGGATAGTGTTGTGACATATGCGCCGGTTTCAAGTTGTTGATTGACGAGCGTTCGAACTTCACGTCCGAGTGCATCAAATACTTTCACAGAAACGAATGATGATGCTCCAACCGAGAATTTGATCTGCGTTGAAGGGTTGAATGGATTTGGAAAATTTTGTTCCAGGGAGAATCCGATCGGTTTTATGATTTCATCCCTTTGGACCGATGCGGCAATTTTCGGATATTTTGCCGTTGCAGAATCGATCGATGTGTATAAATCAGCTTCTGATGTGCCGTACCCTATTGCAAAATAAAGAACTGTTGAATCACCGGATTTCGTATAAGCACTTTTGCCGGTATTAACGCTGAAGATACTCCCATTTGATCCTGCGACAAGCGATGCATCGAAAGAACTATATTTTGTCATCAATTCGCGTAGAGAATCTGTAGCAACATCATTGTTAGGATCCAACGAATACTCATCCCAATCAAGTGTTCGTAATCCGAAAATTTGAGGGTTTAAAGCTTTGACACCCCAATAACTCGGAATCGCATCTCCATCTCTATAGTAGTATGCAATTTTTTTTGCGGAATTATATTTCACCGTCTCTCCGCCATAAACTCCTCCTACGCGCGGCAAACCGATGACCGCATGATACATTGATCCGAGATTAATCGTATCAGCAATAATTGTATATTTAGCAATGACATATTTTTGATTCTTCCAACTCATTACACGTATACGGACTTTTATTTTTGGAGGGAGAAAGGTATATGAATTATCAGTCAACACCTCAACAGCTGAATCTACTCCTGCAACAGTCACTAATTGTGAGAGAAACGTTGTTGAATTCTGATCTTCATTATAATCAAAAACGGCTTTTGAAGATTGTGCGACAATAATCGACATTCGTCCAACTTCTCTGTTAGCATGTACATAAGGACTTCCGGTTGCGAGAGTCAAACTTCCTGCATTCGTAAGACGATAACTGATCAATCCAGTTCCGGAAGTTGCTTGTGCAGATGATATTTCTGCGATTAAAAACAAAAAAATAAATAGAGTAAACAGTTTTTTCATTGGACACCTCCTGAATAAATGAATGATGAATGAGTGAAATAATTACTGCCAATTAAATATCACAGGCGGAATGAGCAACAGCAATGCAAGAATAAAAAAGAAAATCTGCATCGGCAGCATCCAGCGAAACCATTTGTTCCAAGGAATTTGAGCTAATCCTAACACACCCATCGTAAATCCGGACGTTGGAAGGATTGGATTGATCCAACCTTCGCCGAATTGAAATGCAAGAACTGCCGTCTGCCGGGAAATTCCAATGACATCGGCAAGCGGTGACATGATCGGCATTGTCAGTGCTGCTTGTCCAGAACCGGAATGGACGAAGAAATTGATGATACCTTGGACAACAAACATCATTTGGGCTGCAACGATCGGGTGAACTGAAGAGATGATCCCGGAACAACCGTAGAGAAGAACATCGAGTACCTTACCATCAGTTGCGATCACAAGGATTGCGCGTGCACTTGCGATAATTAAGGCAACACCGACCATATCTTTTGCGCCATCGCGGAAACTATCGGTTAATTCCGAAATGGAAAGCTTTCCAATGATCCCCGAAAAAATTCCAAGCCCAAGGAACAATGCGGCAATCTCGCTTAGCCACCATTGATATTCTAAAATACCATAGACGAGTCCTCCCAAACCTACAAGGAAACTGACAAGTATAATCTTGTGCGAAAACGAAAAATGTTCGACTACAGTTTTTGTCAAATGTAGTGACTGTTTTCGTTTTGTATCCTCTTCGAACATTAAACTTATGGATGGATCGTTCTTCACTTTCTTTGCATACCGATTCACAAAGAAGATCATCGACACAGTACTGATGACCCAAATAACGATTCGATATTCCATTCCGGAATACAATGGGAGTTGAGCGATACTTTGTGCAATGCCTACAGTAAATGGATTAAAGACCGATGCTGCAAATCCTGCGGCTGCTCCAAGAAACGGGATTGAAACACCAACGAACGAATCATATCCCAGTGATAGTGCCAATGGAATAAAGAGTGGAATGAACAACAGAACTTCTTCTGACATTCCGAATGTCGATCCTGCAATCGAGAATATGGTCATCGTAACAGGAATGAAGAATTTTTGTAAATGGGGTTTCTCTGCGAACGTTTTTGCCAAATGTTGTATGGATGCGGTGATCGCCCCTGTTTTAATGATAATAGAAAAAGCCCCTCCGAGAATGAACAGAAAACCGATGATTTCCGCAGCTTTGACAAATCCTTTATAAGGGGAAGTAAGGACATCAAAAATCCCCTGAGGTTTACTTTGGGAAAACTCAAAAGAATTTGGAATGACAAGAGTCCTTCCATTGACGATATCTCGTTTATATTCTCCGCTTGGAACGAGCCACGTGCTCATTGCCACCAACACAATCACAGCAAAGATCATAACCAATGTATTAAAATTAAATTTCTTCATCAGTTCTTTACCCTCGATTTTTTAGTCTTCAAATTATATGAATCTCCGGATTGAAGGATATTCAACGACATATTTTCGGCAGAAAGATAATTGTTTTTATTCGTCCGGACATGTTGTGAAGTTGTAGCATCATAGACAATGACAACGCTTTCACCAAGCACATCAAATGTATTATCCGGATTGACGATGATACTGGTTGATTCATCAATTCCAATGCCGATCAATTTTGGATGTTCAAGCACAACAGAGATCAGACGGTTGTGTCTTCTTCGTTTCACAAAATGTTGATCGATGACCGCATTTGTGACAAATCCGAAGCCTTCTTTTGTTTCAATATTACCTTTTAACAAAGAGAAGAATGCTCCGCTTGAATCCTTATTCAATAGTTCATTTCCTGTCAACATGATCTTGCTCATTACGGCCGCACCGGCGCTTGTTCCGCCAACAACTCCGCCGTTCTTATAGATCTCGTGAATACGATCTTGCACTTTCGTGTTCAACAATGCCGCTGTCAATAATACCTGGTCGCCTCCGGAATAGAATATGCCGGTCACCTTTGCCAGTTTTGCAACGGTCGAATCTTGATTTGCAGCATCGGCATTGATATTCAGGTAAAACGATTCTTTAACGCCAAATTTTTTAATTTGTTCTGCCTGTTCAATTCCGACTTCTTCGGAAACTGTGCTTGCCATTGGGAATACCACGACCGTTGCGTCTTTTCCCCCTGCAAGTTCGATGAATTTCTTCATGATCTCATCGGTTCGTTCACCGCCTCCGATGATGACAAGGTGACCTTTATGTTGTGCATAGCCAATTTGGCTGAATGCAATTGCTGCAAAAAGTACTGCAGCGGCGAAATATCTAGTGCTGTTGTATGAGCGCAATGGCGATCTCCGTAGATTTAAGTAAGTCTTCAATGAGAATAAATTCTTCGAATGAATGAGGTTTTTGTGCTCCGGTTCCAATATTGATTGCAGGAATTCCTTTGCCATTATAGGAGTTGGCGTCGCTGCCGCCCGTATAGCGGATTCCTTTCGGTGTTAAACCAACGGAGCGTAATGCTTTTTCTATATTTTGAACGATCGATGAAGTTTCAGCATGAACGTACGGGTGGAAATCAATTTCACTTTTAAAACATA
Organism: Bacteroidota bacterium; assembly: GCA_025355705.1. Taxonomy (GTDB): domain Bacteria; phylum Bacteroidota; class Ignavibacteria; order UBA10030; family UBA8401; genus UBA8401. Next base: position 3,940 of record JANXZD010000366.1, read on the forward strand.
CTGAACCGCCATCGTTCGTGGATTGTTCGAATCCTTTCTTGACCAATTGGAATTGTGCATTGATCTTTTCAAGCGTGAAGGAGCGAACTTCGCCATCGATAATAACTTCATCAGGCACAACATTCGTTGCTCCGCCACCGCTGATTTTTCCGACATTGGATGTCGTTTCCGGATCGATACGTCCAAACTTCACGTTTGATATTCCTTTTGCGGCAAGGCTGATCGCGTTTATTCCTTCTTCGGGCGCAACACCGGCATGGGCAGATTTTCCCTTAAATGTAGAAGTAAAAATTAAACAGCCTGCGCCATCTTTAATATAGATACCCGGACGTTTCGAACAATCAAAAATATATGCTTCACTGACATTGTAAGGTGTAAGGTTAACATGATTTGCTCCATACATCCCCAATTCTTCGCCAACGGTAAAGACGCAGATGAAATTTTTCAATGGGGAAGATACACCGGCTAATTTTTTTGAGAGATATGTTAATACGGTAAGTCCTAATCGATCGTCTCCACCAAGGATTGTTGTTCCGTTCGATGAAATTTTTTCTTCGGTTACAACCGTAATTAATTTTTTTGTCGGTTGAACTGTATCCAAATGTGCACACAATGCCATACTCGGTTTACTTCCATCGAAAGAAGGAGGAAGACAGATAAGATTCCCTGCGGTACCATTAATTTTTTTTGCTGTATCATCTTCTATAACGGTAAAACCAAATTGAACAAATTGTGTTTTAACTTCATCCGCAATGGCACGTTCATTGAGTGACGGTGAATTGATTTTAGCAAGATGAAGAAAGGTGTCGATGAGTTCTTGTCGTTCGATGATTATCATAAACTGGAGTATTTATTACAATAATAAAATAGTAGAAATATTAATTACAGCACGATAGTACGTATATTGGAATGCTTTGTCAAGAAGAAAAAAATTAAAAACATTATGAAAATTTAGTATTTGACTTTGTGCGTGTGATTCCGTATAATGCTATGAATATCAATGAGTTACAAAGATTACTTTCAATAAAAATATGAGCAAAACTGCTAAATGGCTTATAGGAATATTTTCATTTCTTACTGTCATTGTTTTATTTTTTGTCTTCGCAATTGCAATGTTGTTCAACGAAAGTGAAACGGAAGATGTCTCATCCGGATCTGCAGGAGCAATTGCAATTGTTGAAGTAAATGAAGCTATTGTTTCATCGGAACATATCGTAAATCAAATAAAGCGGTATCGAGAGAATGCGAACGTGCGCGCGATCGTCGTACGAATTGAATCTCCCGGCGGCGGAGTTTCCGCAAGTCAGGAAATCTATCAGGAAATTAAAAAAACGCGAGAGTATGGAAAGCCGATTGTTGTTTCCATGGGATCAGTTGCGGCGAGCGGCGGTTATTATATTGCTGTGGGCGCCAGCAGAATAGTGGCGAATCCTGGTTCGATTACCGGAAGTATCGGAGTGATCTCACAGTTCATGCATGTGAACGAACTGTTTGATAAGATCGGTATCACATCGACAACGATCAAGAGTGGAAAATTAAAGGATGCCGGTTCTCCGTTCCGTAAAGCGAACGACGATGACAAAAAATATTTTCAAGAAATGATCGATGATGTGTATGATCAGTTCGTTTCGACCGTTGCTAAGGAACGGAAACTTGATAAGGCAGTCGTAAAAAAGTATGCCGATGGTCGTGTGTATACCGGTCGGAAAGCATATGAACTGAAATTAATTGATACGCTTGGAACGTATCAAGATGCAATAAAAATCGCAGCAGGTCTTGCGCAGATGTACGGAACACCTCGCGTTATTAAAGAACGAAAAAAGGAAAAAATATCCGATCTGATCTTTGGTGAAGTTCGAAACGAATTGACACAATTAAAGAACGAATTGCTCGACCAACCGATCGTACAATATCGGTATCATCTTCCACAATAAGAGGAGAGCTAACGTGACAAAAGCTGACATCGTAGATGTGATTGCTTCCGGCACAGGATTAACGAAAGTTGAAACGGAAGCAGTTGTTGATGGATTCATCCAAACGGTAATCGCTTCCTTGCGCGATGGAAAAAATATCGAGATCAGAGGATTTGGAAGTTTTAAAGTGAAGAAACGTAAAGGAC
>JANXZD010000388.1 GCA_025355705.1 Bacteroidota bacterium
TAAAAAAATCACCTCTATATCAAAAAGAATAAATAGGACAGCAACCATATAATATTTTACGGAAAATCGTTCACGAGCAGATTTCGTTGGAGGCATACCACTTTCATATGTAGAAAGCTTTTCTTTATTAGGGCGATTTGGACCGAGGAAACGATGCAGTGTTAAGAATGCAAGCCCAAGAAAGGCACTGACACCGAGCATGATAAAGATTGGAAGATATGTTTGCATGTGAGTAAGAATTATTTGCGTTTGATAACAACAATATTAAAATTTATCAAAAAAATGCTCTAAAGTCAATGTAAGGATAGGTGTAGGAAAAGACAAATAGATTACTTTTTTTGAGGAGATATAATGAACATTTCCTTTTCGTAGTGTATGGATTTTTTCTGTATTGGATGTGAATCGCGCTTTTATTTCGAGCGCCAACAATGAGGTGAAAATTATTCGGCCAACAGTTATCCAGCTATTGAACAAAATCTGTTTCGTGCGATAATCTATAACGGCTAATGCAAGAAGAAACAATCGTATGATTTTATAACGGCAGTATGTGGCAATTGTCAAACAAAACTAAAACTCTTACAACAGTGTCAAGTTAAGTTTTTATGTCGTAATAGGGGTGAAAAAAGACTTAATTATTTTCTTGACTTGAGTAGTATAACCCTCTATATTCGCTTGTAGTTACAATAGATGTATTTCTCGCCGTATTATCAAAACGTTAATAATAATAGCTTCATACGGGGTTCTCTGTAAAACAGGGATATGAGAGTTTTTTTTGTTTTTGTAACGTTTCAAACGAAAATGTTGACTAACTCTAAAATCAGACAAGATACTATCAATTTTAGAACATAATTTTAATTAACAGGAGGGTATAACCCAATGAGTGACACAAAGGTAGCAGTAAAAGAAACAGTAACGACAAGAAAAACCGGGGCTCTGGGACTTACATTCGGTCGATTTTTCACCAAACAGGGTGTGCATCCTTTTGATGAGATAGAATGGGAATTGAGAACCGCAGTGATTACAAACGAAAAAGGGGAAAAAATCTTCGAACAAAAAAATGTCGAGATTCCAAAATCGTGGTCGATGACTGCTACAAATGTTGTTGTGTCGAAATATTTTCATGGACTTATTGGAACACCTGAACGCGAAACAAGTGTTAGACAAATAGTTGATCGCGTTGCAAAGTCGACCGTAACATGGGGACGCAAACAAAAATATTTTGCTACTGAACAAGACGCAGAAATTTTTTACAATGAGTTATGTTTTATTCTTGTGAACCAATACATGGCGTTCAACAGTCCAGTATGGTTCAATGTTGGAATTGAAGAGCGTCCGCAATGTTCTGCTTGTTTTATCAATTCTGTTCAAGATTCAATGGAATCAATTCTTGGGCTAACCCGTACAGAAGGAATGCTCTTTAAGTTCGGTTCTGGAACCGGTTCAAATCTTTCGACACTTCGTTCTTCTAAAGAAGTTCTTGCTGGCGGTGGGACTGCTTCGGGTCCGGTTTCCTTTATGAAAGGTTTTGATGCTTTTGCCGGTGTCATTAAATCAGGTGGAAAAACACGACGTGCTGCAAAGATGGTTATTCTTAATGTTGATCATCCGGATGTGGTAGACTTTATCAATTGTAAAGCGGTAGAAGAGAAAAAAGCGTGGGCATTAATCGATGCCGGATATAACGGCGGATTCAATGTCCCAGGCGGTGCCTATGATTCTATATCTTATCAAAATGCAAACCATTCCGTTCGCGTAACAGATGACTTTATGAAAGCTGTTCTTGAAGATAAAGAATGGCAAACAAAGGCGATCAAAAATGGGAAACCAGTTGATACATATCGTGCACGCGATTTGATGAGACAGATTTCTGAAGCGGCATGGTTGTGCGGCGATCCTGGAATGCAGTTCGATACGACAGTGAATGCATGGCATACATCATCCAACACGGCACGAATCAATGCATCGAATCCGTGCAGTGAATACATGTATCTGGATGACTCCGCGTGTAATCTTGCATCGCTCAATCTGATGAAGTTCCGTACGGACGACGGTGAATTCAACGTAGAAGCATTTAAATATGCGGTTGATGTTACGATCACTGCTCAAGAGATCTTTGTTGATAATGCAAGCTATCCGACACCGATGATCGAAAAGAACAGTCACGATTTTCGTCCACTTGGTTTAGGGTATGCTAATCTTGGTGCAGTATTGATGGCTCGTGGTTTGGCGTATGATAGCGAATCAGGACGTGAATATGCCGCTGCAATTACTTCGTTGATGTGCGGTGAAGCGTATGCGCAATCATCACGCATTTCCAAAGAAATGGGACCGTTCAAAGGATATGCAATCAATCGTGAACCGATGTTGAATGTGATGAACAAGCATAGCGTTCATGCAGATAAGATTTCTACCCAATATGTACCAAACCAATTATGGGAAGCGTCGAGCACTTCGTGGAAAGAAGCAATTGAACTTGGGAAAGAATTTGGATATCGCAACGGACAGGCTACTGTTCTTGCTCCGACTGGAACGATCGGTTTCATGATGGACTGTGATACAACCGGTGTTGAACCAGATATCGCTCTCGTGAAATATAAGAAATTGGTCGGCGGCGGAATGATGAAGATCGTTAATCAAACCGTTCCCGAAGCATTACGAAAACTCAACTATGATAGTGAACAGATCGAACATATCATTTCATATATCGATAAAAATGATACGATCGAAGGTGCTCCGTTCCTGGAAGAAGAACATCTTTCAGTATTCGATTGCGCATTCAAACCGGCAAAAGGAAAACGTTCCATTCAATATATGGGACATATCAAAATGATGGGCGCAACTCAGCCGTTCCTTTCGGGTGCAATTTCCAAAACAGTGAATATGCCAAATGATGTGACACCGGAAGATATGATGCAGGCATACGTTGAATCATGGAAACTCGGCTTAAAAGCTGTTGCAGTATATCGTGATGGCTGCAAGCGAACACAGCCTCTCTCGACATCGTTGGATGGTGACAAGAAAAAAGAGGAGAAGAAAGCGGAAATTCGACTTGCAAGACGTAGATTACCGGCAGAACGTAATGCGTATACTCACAAATTCAGTATTGCCGGACATGCCGGCGGTGATGTATCCTTCATGTCCGGCAATACTGAATTTGTGAGTATACGCATTACGTTCTGCCGGTAATCTACGTCTTGCAAGTCGAATTTCCG
>JANXZD010000425.1 GCA_025355705.1 Bacteroidota bacterium
CGGTCAAGTGGATGTAACAAAATACCCGCAATTCGAAGTTCGTGAAGTGAAATCCGTTGCTATCATTATCGTAACAGCAGATCGTGGATTGTGCGGTGCATTCAACAGCAACATTATCAAAGCGGCAGTGAATCATATCAATACGAATTATGCAGAGATGAACAAAGCGGGAAAAGTGAAACTAATCTGCGTCGGGAAAAAAAGCTACGATTTTTTCAGCAAGCGCAATTATGTCGTGATATCGAAGCACGTTGGAATTTTCAGCCAAATGAATTTCAATACAGCAAAAACCATTGTTTCAGAAGTTGTTGCGGGATTCGTTAAAGGCGATTACGATAAGGTTGAGATCATTTCCAATGAGTTCAAGAATGCAGTTCAGCAAAAATTGACGATCGGACAATTCTTGCCTGTTGTTCAAGCCTCATCTGGCGATAAAAAATCACAAGCGACCGATTATATCTATGAACCGACAAGCGATGAGATCATTTCAGCATTAGTTCCCAAACATTTGAACTTTCAAGTGTGGCGTGTATTGCTTGATTCGAATGCAGCAGAACATGGAGCACGAATGTCAGCAATGGAAAATGCATCAACTAATGCACGCGATCTGATCAAAATTTTACAATTGAACTATAATAAAGCACGTCAAGCAGCTATTACGAAAGAATTGCTTGAAATTGTTGCGGGCGCAGAAGCCCTGAAGAAAGCCAGTTAAGAATAGATGTTTGAGACCCTAACCGAAAAATTAGACGGTGCTCTTAAGAAACTGCGAGGTCAAAACCGCATTTCAGAGACAAATACGGCCGAAGCATTAAGCGAAGTCCGTAAGGTCTTGCTTGATGCGGACGTCAATCTTGGTGTTGTAAAAACGTTCATTGATAATGTTCAGAAGAAGTCGCTCGGACAGGAAGTTGTGTCGAGTGTTGCACCGGGACAATTGATCATCAAGATCATCTATGATGAACTTGTTGAATTGATGGGAAGTGAAAAATCGGAGATCAATCTTTCCTCCGACATTCCAACCGTCATTATGGTTGCAGGTTTGCAAGGTTCGGGTAAAACAACATTTGTAGGAAAACTTGCGAATTATTTAAAAGCAAAAGGAAGACAACCATTGCTTGTGGCAGCGGATACGTATCGTCCTGCAGCTATCGATCAGTTGATTTCTCTTGGGGAGCAGATACAGGTTCCGGTATTTAGCAGCAGAACGGAAACTGCTCTTTCAATCGCTAAAAAATCAATTCCGTATGCAAAAGAGAATGCCCGTGATGTAGTGATTATAGATACAGCCGGTCGTTTGGCGATTGATGAAGTGATGATGCAAGAGGTAGCGGATATCAAATCCGCTGTAAAGCCTCATGAGATATTGTTTGTTGTTGATTCGATGATCGGTCAAGATGCAGTGAATACTGCAAAAGCATTTCACGATCGTTTGAACTATGACGGTATTGTTCTAACAAAACTTGACGGTGATACCCGCGGCGGTGCCGCACTTTCCATCCGTAGCATTGTCGGCAAACCGATCAAGTTTGTTGGTGTCGGCGAAAAAATGGATGCGCTAGAACAATTTTACCCCGAACGAATGGCGTCACGTATTCTCGGAATGGGTGACATTGTTTCACTCGTTGAAAAGGCGCAGCAGACATTTGATCAAAAACAGGCAGAGAAATTACAAGATAAGATCGTTAAGTCTCAATTTACGCTTCAAGATTTTTATGAGCAGCTGCAGCAGATCAAAAAAATGGGTCCGCTTTCGCAGGTGATGTCGATGATTCCGGGCGCAAACAAACTTGGGAACATGAACGATGTGGATGAGAAAGAGTTGAAATATGTGGAGGCGATCATTCTTTCAATGACAAAAGAGGAACGTGAGAATCCAAATATTCTCAATGGTTCGCGCAGAAAAAGAATTGCAAATGGCAGCGGAACGACGATCCAGGAAGTGAATAAATTATTGACGCAATTCACCGAGATGCAGAAAATGATGAGAAACTTCACTAAAGGAAAAAGTTTTGCAAAGATGATGGGTCAGCGTTTAGGGCGATAGAATTGTAAATCAAAAGGTACCATAAACTAATCAGCAGTAATAAAGGAGTAACACAGTGGCAGTAAAAATCAGATTACAACGCGGCGGTAAAAAGAAACAACCGATCTATCGTATCGTAGCGGCAGATTCACGCTATAAACGCGACGGGCGTTTCTTGGAAAGACTCGGTCAATACAATCCAAGCACCGATCCAATAACGATCACTCTTAAAGAAGGTCGTGTGATGTACTGGCTCGGAGTCGGCGCAACACCAACCGATACGGTAAAGAATTTACTCAGCCGTAAAGGGATCATGCTAAAGTGGACGCTGAAGAAAAAAGGAAAAGATGAAGCGACCATCAATGCAGAATTTGAAAAATGGTCAGTGATGCAGCCGTTGAAGCGCGAAAAGGAAATCGCCAAAAAAATTCGACGTAAAGCAGTGAAGAAAAAAGCATCGGCTCCGGCTGCAAAAGAAGCACCGGCGGCATAATCATCGAGTAGAATCATCGTAGATACTTCGTCTTCTTACAACTAATACTGGAGGAAGCTATGCGTGAATTTCTTGAATATGTTGCGAAACACCTTGTTGACAATCCGGATGCAGTTCACATCACCGAAGAGGAAAAGGATAACAAGATCATTTTTAAGATCAAGGTAGACCAGACTGATATCGGTAAGATCATTGGAAAACAAGGACGAACAGCACAATCAATGAGAGTATTGTTGAGTGCAGTTGCGGCAAAATTAGGGAAAAGGGCGTTATTAGAAGTTGAAGACTAATCCGGTGATGAAGAAGCTTCGTGCGATCGCAAAACTTAGAAAAGTATTCGGTTTGCATGGAGAGTTTAAGATCGATTCGTACTCTCGGTCTGCAGAAGAGTTTGAAATGGTAGACGAAGTTCTGATGGGAATGAACGAACATTCCACGGTTCTATGTAAAATTGAATCGGTGAAGAAACGTGGCGAAGAAATCTGTCTTAAGTTGGTCGGGGTTGATGATAAAACGTCTGCCGATATTTTGCGGGGGCAATTTCTCTTTGTTGAAGAATCCCGAAGAAAAAAACTTTCTGACAAACAATTTTTTGTCGATGAATTGATCGGATGTTCGGTGGTTGATGAACTGGGGACGATATTGGGAATTTTGAGCAGTGTTGAAAAATCTCCCGCTCACACGGTCTATAATGTGCGAACATTGGCAGGATATGTGATGTTACCAGCAGTGCCTGAATTTATTGTGGGTGTTGAAATAGAAAAAAGAGAGATTATTGTTCGTCCGCCGGATGGTCTGTTTAACGGCGAAATGTTGTGAATGAACTGTGAGTATGAGAATCGATATTATTTCCGGTGTTCCGCAATTGCTCAAATATCCATTGAGCGAAAGTATTTTGAAGCGGGCACAGCAGAAACAACTTGCGGAGATCATCGTTCACGATCTGCGGACATTTGCTCACGATAAACATAAGATCATCGATCTTCCTCCGTACGGAGGGGGTGCGGGAATGATTCTGAAGCCGGAACCGATCTTTGAATGTGTCGAGAAACTGCAGTCAGAGCGCTCGTACGATGAGATCATTTATGTAACTGCTGACGGTGAACGGTTCGATCAGAAAATGGCGAACACGTTATCGCTGAAAAAAAATCTGATCATTTTGTGCGGGCATTATAAAGGAATTGATCAGCGGGTAAGAGAAGCACTAATCACCAAAGAAATATCGATCGGCGATTATGTGCTGACCGGAGGGGAACTTGCAGCGATGGTTATCACCGATGCATTGGTAAGGTTGATCCCGGGTGTTATTGGTGATGGAGAATCGGCGTTGACGGATTCATTCCAAGATGGTTTACTTGACGCGCCAAGTTATACTCGTCCCGAAGATTTTCGCGGAATGAAAGTTCCTGAGGTGTTGCTTGGCGGAAATCATAAAGAAGTATCGAAGTGGAAAGATCAGCAGCGAAGATCGAAGACAGGAGAGCGAAGGAAAGATATGTTGTGATAGATTCCCGCTAAAAACGTGCGGGAATAATAGAGTGGAAAATAAATACATTATTCAATCATCGTTCCGAAACAACGGGACAAAATAAACGAGGTAGCTATGGACAAAATAAAATTAGTGGAAGCAGCTTTTGTTAAATCCGATCTTCCGGAATTTAAAGTTGGTGATGTTCTGAATGTTCACGTTCGTGTCGTTGAAGGTGAAAAAGAACGTATCCAGCAATATCAAGGGATCGTCATCGGTCGTCGCGGTGAAGGAATGGGCGCAACGTTTACTGTTCGCAAAGTTTCTGACGGTGTTGGTGTTGAAAGAATATTACCTCTGCATTCTCCAAAAATTGACCATATAGAAATCGTAAGAAAAGGTCAAGTTAGAAGAGCTAAACTTTATTACCTAAGGGATAGGATTGGTAAAGCTTCTAAGGTTAAGGAAAGATTGATAATAAAATAATATTTAAATTAATAAAGGGGACGCATTGTC
>JANXZD010000477.1 GCA_025355705.1 Bacteroidota bacterium
TCCGTATAATCCATTGGATTCAACAGCATCCGTGAGATAGTAGAAAACTCCATCGTATAATCTCGAGACACCTGTTCACTTTGAAGCTTTTTACCTTCCAAAAATTTTTTACAGACAAGCAGTATCTGACTCGGGTTCACCGGTTTTGTTAGGTAATCAGAAATTTTACTCCCTATCGCCTCTTCCATCAATGACTCCGCTTCATTCTTTGTTATCATGACAACCGGAAGCGATGGGGAAATTTCTTTGATCACCGCCAGAGTTTCGAGCCCGCCTTTTCCCGGCATCATCTCATCAAGAAATGCAAGATCGAAACTTTTTGATTTCACAATTTCAATGGCATCTTCGCCGTTCGCAGCAGTATCAACGGAGTACCCTTTCTCTTTCAACAACATAATGTGCGCACGCAACAGCTCAATTTCGTCGTCAACCCAGAGAATATTTCCTTTTGAATGTTCCATTAGTCCTACACACTTTCAGTTTTAATGAATCTATTGAATTGCAATATGCACATCAACGCCGCCTTCATTGGTGGTTGAACCCGGTATACGCGATCCACCTTCATCCGGAGCGATTTTTGTGTAACGATAAAATAGTGATGCAGTAACTCGCGCACTGAGGACATACCGAACTCGAGGCTCCATCTGCGTTCGAGTCGATCCTTCACCGGGAGTTCCTTTTGTGTTGAACGTTTTACCCTTTGCATCATAGGTTGTTCGAGAATTCTTTGCAAACGAATAGGTGAAACTGATATCAATATCATTTTGCAGGCTCAAACCAAAGAGCGGTATTTCAAATCCAGATTTTGCAAAACTTCCGGTGATTGACATATCATTGCCAACAGACTCAACAATATTTTTCGATGAGGGGGAAAGATCGTACGTAACATTCGAACCGTACCGGACATTTGCGCTCATTGTTCCTTTCAATACTTCCTTAAATGAAACGCTCAATCCTGCAAGAGGAGCAAATGCATAAGAAATTCTCTGCGATTGCGTTACATCTCCTCCGCCGACGCTTCCGATGAATGTGCGGGCATAATTCGATTGGTATGCATGATCAAGGCTGACCCGCGTAGCAAAATTTTTGAACAATGACATTTGCTCCAAACCATCCCATCTAAATGAATAGTTCACCCGGGGAAAATATTCGCCAAACAATTTTTTTAGGATCGGCAATGATTCAAATCCTTGTTCAAATGCTTGTGCAAGTTTTTGATCCTGATTCGGAGCATTATCCGTCGGAACTGACTCGGAATAGATCTTTCCAACTTGTTCAATGCCGCTTTTGAACATTGAAAAGATGAACACTGGTGGAAGCGTAAAGAATGAACGTTCGATCGATCCGCCGGTAGCGATCGATCTGCTGGTGGCTAGTCCTGTTGCAGAATCTATATTAAGTCTTGTCGTCCGAGAATAATTCCAGCCAAGATTCCAATTCAGATCAAGCCTCGCGCCGGTCCATAGATCCCTGCTTGTTCGGAAAGAAAGTTTATTGTTTTGTGTGAATCCATCTGTCAGTTGTGCTCCTCGTGCTCGTATCTCTTTATCTTCATTCGTATTGAATCCAACAAATGGAAACTGTGGTTTCAAAAATACGTCCGTGATGCTTGTACCGGGGCTTGATACCAAACCGAGTTGGTATGCACGAGTAGGACCATAGTTTGGCTCCGATTGTTGAATGAATGGAACACGACCGAAGAAATTGGTAAATCCCGGGCGACCAGGAACTCCGCCATTATTGGCTGTATTACTTTGTGTAAAATTGATATTGATCTTATCATAATCAAGCAGCGGAGTCTTGATGAGAATTCGGGCAAACCCAATCAATCCTTCACCTGGCGGTTTTTTTAGAACAACAGAAGTATCGGCAGACTTAGAGATCGTTGAATCCGAAGAATTTTTCGCTTGCCCTGCATCTTCTTCCTCACGGTCACGTGTACCACGAGCTTGACCCGGTCCGGGTAATGTTGCGTCATTTGTTCCTCCTTGTGCAGGAAACCATGTTTCGACAAATGATTTCAAGCTCACATCAGAACTAAACGAAATACTGTTACTCCATCCGGTTGAAATACCGAGCGTTCCCTGCTGAAGAGAATTTTGCCATCGATAGCCCACATTGTACCGTGCACTGAGAGTGACATATTTATTAAGATCAAACATCGCTGGAACTCGAGGACGTGTATTAACAGTTACCGATTGATTGTACGCATTATCAAATCCAAAGTTAATAAGTTGATCCTGTAAAAAAATCTGATTCATAATTTGTTGAAAATCCCGTTGCCGTCCATAGCGATCGAGTTCAAGATGAACCATTGATGTTGAGACATCAAGTGCATAATCACCGGAAAGATTCAACAGTCCATTTTCCGTCAACTTCCAGGCAAACGAGAAGTTTCGCGAAGAAGACAGACCCCGGATCGGGTCGCTGTCTTTTGATTGACTGCGGAGCCGTTCATTAGAACGGGATCGGTTTATTGCAAATCCAGTATTGATGTTGGAAATAGGGATATAGTACAATTGTAATTGTCTGAACTCTTCAAGGAAAAAAAGACTCTCAAAAAATCCGAATGGCTGGATAAAGTTATCCGTTGCAAACGAGTATGCGTAACCGATACGAGCATTCCATTGCCACGATGTTCGTGACGCAGTTGTTGGATTTCTCATTGATGATGTAGTATAACTGAATCCATATCCTATTCGATTGAATATATTCCTAAAAAACCAATTGTTAGATGGAATATTTAATTTGATCGTAGGAACGGCATACGTATCAGTGGTAGACAGTGTTTGCGCTTCTGATAATATCTTTTCTTTTTCTTGTTCACCTCTTGAATCAGACTGGGTTGAATCTCTCACAATATCCCGCTGTTGATCTGCCGCTTTTGTTACAAGAACATCAGAACTTGGTTTATAAAGAGGAGTGCTGACTTGCTCACTATGAGAATAACTAAATGGCAATTGTGTTCCAGCCCATTCCTGAGGGAAGAAACGATCGAATGCAATTGCTGTCGATACATTCCAGTTTTTATTCGTAACTCGACTGCCGAATCTGCTTTCAAGACTATGAAAGAAGGGATCAACCTGACTATAATTAAATGCCACCGAACCAAGATCAGCTAATTTTACACTGGTGGTCATACTATACGCCCAGCCCGGGGTATCATCTACATCAGCCAAACGAAGTTCGTTCACCCACACCTGTCCCGTTATTCTCCGTTCAAGCCCGAGAACTGGATTTTCAACACCAATTGAAATGAATGTAATTCGCGTCAGTGTCGGATTTCCAAGCACCGCATACGTAGATCCTTCCGGACCGCCCAACACCGGACCTTCTTTACGCACATTTTCGTTAGACCTTCCTTGTTTCAATGACGTAACATCTTCAAAACGAATTGCAACATCATTCCTACTGTCCCAACCAGGATATACCGGTGCTTTATATTCATAATAGTTCAAACTATCAGAACCGAAACGGATATACATTTTTACCGATGCTTTACTAGCCGTTGAATTTAAATTCTCACTGCCATGAACGAACATTTTCATTTCACGATAACTGAATACATCCAACGGACGATATGCATATTTCTTTATTGCTTCACGACTTTCACCGTCCGGTAAATTAAAAAAATTCAATGCAAGCGATTGTTCGTTTCCATAGACCTGTTCGTCCGGTTTTGTTCGATCACGCTCACGAAATACTCCCGGCGGAGATGTATAACCTTGCAATGAATTATCTTCGATATTGACTACGGAAACTTTAAATAATGGATCGTTCTTCTTTGCTTCTTCCCATTGATTTCCGATAAGGTTGAATTCGACAAACTGCATCTCAAATTCTTCAGGGTGTCCGGTAAACCACACTCTCGCATATTGGATATTTGTCTGATCGGGCGCACCAATCTTATTTTTAAATGCGTTGATTGGAATCCGATATTGAAACCAGCCATTTGCTCCCCCGCCTACCTTCAGCCGATTTACATCGGTCGTGTCCAAATTCAATTCATATTCGTAATAGTTGTTGGCTTGGTCGGCAATACTATTCCTATTCAGATCCTCGGAATCAGGGGTATGTCCAATTTCACTATTAGCATTTCCTTCTGTAAGATTTATCGATTCAAAATTATTTTTGTCATTGTAGTTGTAATCATCACCCGAAGGATCGCTCTCAATCTCAGGAAATAGTGCTTTGTTTGCTTGAACAAACGAAGCGTACTTAGTTTGTTCTTCGCTATCAAATAATCCGTCAAGACCGGTATCTTCGCCGGGATTAAGAATATCATTCTTAAAAGTTCCTTTATCTTCTGTATCCCAAACTCCATTTGGAATGATATCTTCACTGATCGTTCCAAGATCAATATATACTTTTCGTGTTGAATCGATAGTTCCCTTAATCACACGTACCCAGATCTCAATAAATCCAACATTCTCCTGCACCAGATTTATTGCACTAAGAGAGACGAGTTTTTGAATACCAGCCCAGTTTTTTCTTGGTTCGCGAAGCAATGTTGAATCAAGGTTGGGAGAAAAATTGTATGCGCCTCGTTTCTTTGGATTGTAATCCAACGTCAATGCTTGAATTCTATCTTGTCCGCGCCCAACTTGTTTTATGGATTTACCACTTGCATCACGACCGTATATGTCGTCAACAAATATTCCGTTCGGAGGATTGTACCAATAAGCTTTTGCTTTTGAATACGTTTTTCTCAAATCAGTTATCGACAATGATGAATCTATATTAAACTGATATTTCGGTGCACTGATGTCATGCCATTGTCCATATCCAACTCCGATCGGGATTATCCGCTTCGCTCCTTCAAAGTCATCGATATATGCAATACCTTTTCCATTATCGTTAGCGATCGTACTTTTTTTCGTATTAGGGTCAGGATTCATATACGCAGCTTCGCCCCGCAGCGTAAATTCCGATTTCGCTTTGGTATCAAGAAACGGTAGTGCATCAATTGCCTTTGTTAAGAACGGAAGATCACCGCTCGTTTGTCCGTCAAATCCGTATATCGAATTATTGGATGGTTCTTCATTCAACCGAACTTTATCACTCAGTACTTGCTGATCCAAATTCATGATAGTAAAGCCAAATTTCGTTTTCTGTGAGACATCTACTTCACCGCGAATTCCCATCAACGTTTTTGATGCCAGTTGGAAAAGATCGTTCTGTTCAAACTTCACTTGAAGATTTTTTCCCGGAATTAATGCTTCCTGTTTTCGAATAACAACCTGTCCAATAATATAATCAACGGTATAATCAACATTTGCTGTTAAAAGCTGTCCATCCAATAACACTTGCACGCTTCCTTCAACAACATTAAACCCAAGATTGATCGTATTCGAACTCGACGCAGTGATCTTTCCGGTAATAACAAATTTATCCTTTTCAAGCGTATTCTGAGCAGCCGAACTTGTTGTATCATAAAGATTGTCGTAGATATATTTTTTGTAGAGTGTGTCGGGTGTACCAGGTGGTGATTTTTCAAATTCTAACAATCCTGCACGGAGTCCATCGGTAAATGGTCTAAGAGTCGGGAAAATAATTTCACCTCGTTCCTGATCGATTGTATATTGGGTGAAATCGAATTTATCATCAGGAAGATTTCCGCTTTCGCCATTCCTATCTAACCCAAACAACTTAATGATCTTTGTTTTTCCGATGATATCAACAGCATCGGTAGCAGATTCTTTATAGCGCATCTCAAGGAAAAAACCATCTTTTTGTATCTTGCGCCCACCTAATGGATAAATATTTTTCAACATCATTGAGAACATTACTTTATCCTGAGGTAAAATATAGTTCAACGGTTTTACCAACTTTAGAACTAGCACTGAATCAATTCCTTGTTCGGATTTCGTCGGAGTTCCATAGATCAAATCGTCATCAGGTCCGGTTGAGAAGCCTTCAATTCTATACGAAATTGCAATTGCTTGCCCATCTTGAACCGACCGGTTCATGGTCAGTTGTCCTGTATATGGATTTAGAACATAATCTTTAATCGGTTCCAATTTATCCCAAAGCCCCGCTACAATGGAACTATCAGCATCGGTTTTGATTTTAACATCCCTTAAATTTCTGTAAGGATCTGGTACGTTAACGTCAACCGGATAGAGTCTGAAGAATGCGTTTCCTCGTTTCATTGTTTCGTTGGCGGCACCTGTATGATACAACCAAACTTCATATTCATTTGCCTTTAAAATAATTCGGGACTGCTCAGCATTTAAAGTTTGCGTTCTAATGTATGGTTCGTATGAAGAAAAATATGCCGTATCGATAAAGAAGTGATCTTTGGAATATTCCCACGCACGTTTCTCAAATTGAATCTCCTGTGCACCGCCAGAAATACTCTTTTCCTGAATTTGTCCCTTCTTTTGCGAAGCGATTGCAGTCAACTTTAGGGGTCCGATTTGTAACGCCGTTTTGATACCAAACAACGCTGAACTGCTGGAGACGAAACTGGAACTGGTAGCAAGTGAGACGTTACCGGCTTCCACGCTTTGCACAATTTCATCTTCATATCCGGTGTATTTTATTCGAAGTTGATTTTCATATTCAAACGTGCGCTGCGTATTCCAATCGGCAAGGATATTCAATTTATCGCCGATCGTTCCACTGACATTGATCTGAACTTCTTGTGCAAAGTCCGGTTCATTTCGTGTGTTACCCAACGCGCTGATTGTTTGCTGGTCTGTAGATGTATTTCTGAATGCAGCGCGAATATCAACAGCTCCCGAAATACTCAAATTGATACGCGGGGGTCCAAAAATCGAGAACACTGGATTCGCGGGCACCGGTATATCGATCTTTGTAAATGCCCCAAGCAGATCACCGAGATCATCTTTTTTCTTGTTCGCCTTTGCCGATTCTTCCTTTAGAACGAGATCTGAAAAGTTTTTTTCATAATCTGCATTCGCACGCTGGCGAACGTATACTTCTATCGGAACTTTGATAGGAAGTCTGACATCTTTTCCATTCACCGTCTGTCGGACAATGACAAATTTCCCCGTTGAATCAAGTTGAACACTTTGGGTAACTATCGCTGGTGGTTTCAAATAGAATGGACTATACGACGATGGAAATGTCTGTGCTGCTTCAGCGTCTTTACGACGATAGGTTAATTGTTGAAGGTATGTAGAATCTTTTACTTTGTATTCTTTAACTTTTGCAGAATCTACTTTGACATTTGTAGTATCAACACCGGTCGAATCCTGAACAAAGGAACTATGCTTCATTAATGGCAAAGGATTTCCCGATGCATTGGCAGAAGAAACGACGAATGCATACACTACTAAAACGGCAAAAACCGTCAGCCCAATAAATAATGCTTTACGCACCAATGAAAAGGTCAATGTGTGAATATTGAGAAATGTGAATTGAAAAAACAATCAATGCGCCTGCACGCTGTTATGAATACTGTATCAAATCTGCGATTGATCGTTCTCCTGTAGTGAAGAGTTTATCGAAGCATACTGCTTATTGCTATGTAAAAGTAGAAAAATCCTAATTAACATTCAAGTTTTACTCTGCATCACCCCGATCAAGAATATTTTGCGGTATTGATTTTGTCGCTTTTGCACCAAGGGTCTTTAGTTTCTCTATGGAACTGACGATATTTCCTTTCCCTTCCGTTAATTTTGACATTGCTTTTCCATACGATTCTTTCGCTGAATTCATTTTATTTCCAACCTCTTTCAGATCATCAACAAATCCAACGAATTTGTCATATAACGCACCGCTTTTTGATGCAATATCAAGAACGTTACGAGTTTGTTTTTCCTGCTTCCAAATAGAAGAGATTGTTAATAATGTTGCAAGTAGTGTTGATGGACTAACAACGACAATTTTCCTATCCCAAGCATAATTGAATAATTCTTTGTCGGCTTGAACAGCTATGCCGAACGATGCTTCAATCGGAACAAACATCAACACAAATTCCGGTGAATGCAGTGATTCTGCTGTTTGATAATTCTTATCTCCTAGCTCTTTTAAATGCGAACGTAATGAGCTAATATGATCTTTTGTAAATCGTTCTCTATCTTCATCATTGTCCGCACTAACAAGTGATTCATATGCTGTCAACGAAACCTTCGAATCAACAATGATATGTTTATTATCAGGTAAAAATACAACGACATCTGGTCTAATTGGTTTACCTTCAACATTTTTTGATGACACTTGAATTTTATATTCACGGTCCTTTTCAAGTCCTGACCGTTCAAGGATCTTTTCAAGGACAAACTCACCCCAATTTCCTTGGGTTTTTGTGTTGCCTTTTAAGGCGCGCGTCAGATTATTCGCTTCTTCACTGATCCTCGTATTCAATTCAGATAATCGCTTTACTTCATCTTTTAGACTCAGTGTATCGCGTGTTTCCTTTTCGTAAGTTGTCTCTACCTGTTTCTTAAACTCTTCAATTCGATCTTTCAATGGATTGAGAATGGAATCCAAACTCTGCTTATTGTGTTCGGTAAATGATCGTGATTTCTCTTCAAGAATTGTATTAGCAATATTTTTGAATTCTGTTGTAAGTTTGGAATTGGTTTGTTCTATTTCTTTTTTCTGCTCTTCAATTTTCTCTCTCAAATTTTTGTTATCCGTTTGCGACTCTGAGAGTTGTTTTGTTAAGCGAAGTCCATTCTCGCGTTCACTATCAAGCTGTTGTTTTATTTCATTCAGCGAACCTTGCAGCCGTGATGTTGCTTCTTGGAATTGAGCGGATTCGACTCTCAATCTTGATATTTCAGATTGCAAAAAATCGAATTGTTCTTTTGAAAATAATTGTGGCTGAATATATGTTGATTTCGCAACGAACCACCCAATTGCGCCGCCAATAATGATCCCAACAAAAAGAAAAAGAAAATCCATCGTTAAAAAGAATTAGTTAAAAAAATATACATCACAACAATAAGAATAGAATACATCAGTACTCGCGCATAGAACATACTCCAATTTTTAATGCGATTCCATAGATAAGAAACAGCAATTGTTCCAGCGATCAAAACGATCGTCATGAGAACAACTTCAGGCACAGTTCGAGTTTTCCCTATAATGAATGCAAAACTTCTATTGTTCCAGAACATTCCGTAAATGACAAGCAAATGCCCGGCATATGCTGTCAATGATTCTGAACCGACAACGCTTACCAATGATGCTTTTGATTGTGCTGTCCTTTCCCAGAACCAAAGAGTAGAAAGTATGATCAAAACGATTCCCATACGAATGAAGAAAAATCCGGGACTCGAACGCCAAAAATCATGTGCTGGATAAAGATGGAACGGTAACAATTCAACGCCTACCGAAATTAATATTAAAATAATTCCCGCTGAGAATATCCAGCGAAATATCTTTTGTTCTTCAATCGTGTCTTTCAACCAGACCACCAATTGAGCAGTAATTCCCCCGCACAGCACAAATCCCATCCACGGAAATAATGGAAATTGCGAACGATGTGCCGCGGTGAGATAGTTTGCGATTGGTTCGGGAAAAAGATGATCGATATT
>JANXZD010000391.1 GCA_025355705.1 Bacteroidota bacterium
TGTGTCGAAAGAATTTTTCTGCGAACTCATTACGAATGCCCAATGAGATTGTCGCACACAAGACAAAAGGAATGTTCCGACAATTGGTATTTTCACTTCTCGTTCATTTACACCATATCCAGGACATTCCTTTCATTCATAAATGGTATTATCCAAACGGCGCACAGACGATCTTTACGTTTAGAATAGATTCCGATAAGGGAACTCAGGAGCAGATCGAAGAGATTTATCAGTTAAGTGACCGGTATTCCATTCCAACCACTTGGTTTTTAGATGTTAAAAGTCATGAATCGTGGTTATCGTATTTTAATAAGTTTGTTTCACAGGAAATCGGCGTTCATTGTTATGAGCATACTATTTCTCGCGATAAAGAATTGAATTCCGATAATTTTTCAAAAGCTAAGAAAATACTGAAACAAAACGGAATAAATGTAAAGGGATTTTCTGTACCAACTGGAATGTGGAACGAGACCTTGGCTGGAACTATCGAAGAGTTAGAATTTCACTATTCTTCTGAGTTTGGATACGATTATGACAATCTCCCTTCATTTCCGTTTCATTCCGGAAGTTTTTCTTTTGTGCCGCAATTACCGATCCATCCAATTTGCATTGGATCGATGCTTCGCGCACATATGACGGATGATGAAATGATATCATATTTCAAAAATATTATCGATAAGAATTCAGCACTGAATGAACCGATATGTTTGTATCATCATCCAACACACAAACACAATAAGGTCTTTGAAGAGATTTTTAATTACATTCAAGAGAAGAAGATTCAAGCAATCTCATATTCAGACTATGCTGGATGGTGGAAAAAACGAGATTCCGGATCTACGCAATGGAAATATGACGATAACAGATTAATATCTGCTAATCGGATATATGACAGTGAGTATTTTAGATTAATTCTTTCCAATGGAAATGAGTCGATATCAGTTCTAAATGATAACACAACTATCGATCAATTAGAATTCTCTCTACCGGCTGTCAAAATTCCATTATCACCTGACACAATGCGGTCACGAACTTTTGATATTCGTCATATTGTACAAAATGTATTAGATTGGTGGATAAAAATAACTGAATGAAAATTACTCTTGCCACATATGAATCGCTTTCTCTACTACATGGTGGACCTCGAGTTCAGATCTTACAAACAAAATCTGAACTAGAAAAACTTGGTGTTGACGTGTCATTGATGAATCCCTGGAAAAACTTTGACAAAAAGAATGTTGATTTAGTTCATCTATTTTCGGCAAATTTAGGGACATTCCATCTCGCTTCGACATTGCAAAGTTTTGATATTCCATTTGTAACTTCTTCAATCTTTTTTACTCAACGCTCTCCTTTCGCAATTCGATCGACAATTACCGCTAATAAATTTCTAAAGAAATTAAGATCCGGAATCTGGACGAATTTTGAGTACACTCGACAGATCTGTGAATGGTCTAAAGCAGTCCTTCCAAACACCAATGATGAAGCACGATTGATCAGCGACGGATTGGGGATCTTAAATGACAAAATTACCATGGTTCCAAATGGTGTTGATCCTCATTTTGAATTTGGCGATCCATCCATCTTTAAAAAGAAATACGGGATCGATAATTTCATTTTGAATGTCGGTCACATTGGACCCGCACGAAAGAATGTTCTGAAGTTGATCCGCGCACTCAAAAACATCGATCATCCGGCAGTCATCATCGGGAAGATCACCGATAGTCCGTACGCTAAACAATGTATTGACGAAGCAAAACAATCAAAGAATATTCTTATTATTCCAGGGATAGATAATAATTCAGAAATGCTCGCTTCTGCATACGCAGCAGCAAGTGTATTTGTACTCCCATCATTATTTGAAACTCCCGGAATAGCAGCATTAGAAGCTGCACTTGCGGGAGCAAAAATAGTCATCACTCCGCATGGTGGAACGAAAGATTATTTTGATAACATGGCCCAATACGTTGAGCCATACTCGGTTGATTCCATTAGTGCCGGAATTAATAGATCATTAAATGAAAAGAAAAATTCAATCCTTAAAGAACACATCAAAAAAGAATTTTTGTGGAGTAGTATTGCAAAAAAAACTCTCGATGTATATAAAACCGTTCTGAAATGAAGCCGCGTCGTATTCTCATCATTCGCCCTGACCGCATCGGTGATGTCGTTTTGACTACTCCACTCATTCGTGCTATCAAGGAATTTTTTCCTGATTCTTTCATTGGGGTGATGGTAAATTCTGTTTCAGGGGTTCTCCTCCAACAAAATCCTCACATTGATATCTTGATCACCGATGATCCCGATGGAAAAGATTCTGGACGATCAGGATTTTGGAACCAAGTAAACAATATTCGGAAGTTGGATTTTGATACCGGTTTGATGCCTCTACCCCGTGAACGACACGCTTGGATGATGTTCCTATCCGGTATAAAAAAAAGAATTGGTGTCGGCGGAAAATTGTATCAGATCATCACAGGAATGAAAACGGTCAGCAGAAATAAGTATGTTCCTCTCCGCCATGAAGCAGATTATGTTATGGATCTTGGCAGAAAGATCGGTGTAATCAACGACGATATTAGACCTGAACTTTTTATTACATCACAAGAACGAGAACAAGCAAAACAAATTCTCATCAAAACTGGTTTTGATCTTTCAAAACCAATCATCGGTATAAACCCAAGTTCGAATAGATCCGTTCCAAATTGGACTCCTGACCGTTATGTTGCTCTGATCAATGCTCTTCCTTCGGATCATCAACTATTCATTAACATTGGAATTCGAAGCGAAGAACTTGAAAAACACTTTGTCCAATTCAAAGACAAAAATCTGGTCTATTCCGGGGATAATCTGAGGGAATTGATCGCACTATGTAGTTTTTGTTCAGTTCTGGTTTCATCAAGTACGGGAACTCAACATATTGCTGCCGCATTAAAAGTTCCAACAGTAACAATGTTCTGTCCTCTCACTGCATGTTCGCCAACATTATGGGGATCGTTAGGAAATAGAGCGATAACGATATTGCCGCCCGAAGGATATTGCCAGAGTCGATGCCCCGGAGATCCAAAAATTTGCCCCCTTGATGAAATCACCATTGAAAGAGTGGTCGCACAGATCAAAAATGTTATTACAATGTGATAACGTAAAGGAACGTAACAGAATGATTTTCTGTTTAATGAGATACGAAAACATCAGAAGGGTTTTATGAAAAAAATATTATTGGTTTTATGTGTTCTTTTACTCACTTCTATTTCATATTCAAAAGAACCACAATGGAAGAAATTCAATTCAGGGATCGCTGAAGCAAAAAAAAGTGGAAAGAAAATATTGATTGATGTCTATACCGATTGGTGCAGTTGGTGTAAAAAAATGGATTCCGATACATATCCGGACAAAAGGGTTTCGGAATACCTCTCAAAAAATTATGTATTGATAAAATTGAATGCTGAGGGAAATGAAAAAATCTTATACAACGGTCAATCCATCAGCCCCGCCGAATTCGCTCAAGGAATGGGTGTCAATGGATACCCGGCAACGGTATTTCTTAAAAGCGATGGCCAACCGATCACAATGCTGCCGGGATATGCAGAACCGGATAAGTTCATCCATGTGCTGAGTTTTATCGGAGAAAATCACTACGAGAAGAAAAAATTTGCAGATTATTTGATGGAAAAAGGTGTAAAAGAGTGAACAAAAAAAGTTTAGAATAAGTAACCTTGCGAAGGTTTTCTGGCAAACATAATTAACCTTCGCAAGGTTTTAACTTGTGAATATATTTTTCCGAATAGCTGCAAGCCTTTTAACTTCGGTAGTAATTTTTTCAAGATCGATCATCTGAATACATTCCAAATTATAAGGGCATTCTTTCTTCCAGCATGGTGAACAGAATAGACCTTCTGGAATCAATTTAATGCCCCTGTCATACAGATCTATTTCGCTCCAGCAGCTTAAACCAAACCAGACGATCACATATTTTTTTAATCCAATCCCAACATGCATACCAAAAGAATCACCGGTAATGATCACATCGCAGATATTTTCGTAACATATTCCACGACGTACACCTTCTGTCGTAGGAGTGTTGAGAACTTTGCCTCCGACTCTTCTCGCTATCTCAGCATTTCGTTCAGTATCTTCCGGACCACCCACAAGGACAAGCCGAACGCCAGAAATTGAATACAGAGAATTGATCAACATGACGTGTTGATCGATCGTCATTTTTTTATTTTGATACAGATACGAACATCCTGTGTTAAAACCAACGATCAGTTCATTCTTCTTAAAAGTATTCTCTGTTTTGTATTGTTCACAAAAATGTTTCTCTTCTTCTGAAAGCTCAAATACATATTCATCACGCTGATATTTCAATTTCATCGACTCTTGAAGAATCTGAGTCCCATATTTTGCATTCTTTTTGAATTTCAGATCGTCATCAAGTCCTAAGATATAGCTATATTCAGCCTCTTTATTAAGAGGAACAATCTTCCCATCCTTGTTCAGACCGAAACCAATTTTTTCTTTTGCTTTCAATGTGTTGCCAAATGCGCACGATCGTTTTGTTTTATCAGTTTGATAAACAATATCAAATTCCATTTGTTGAAGTATCAGCCAGTTTTCCGGTTCCCATAGATACACTGCATCCAGATATGGGTTATTGTCCAACAGTCGATACGCATTCTTCAAAGTAATCCATGAGATGTGACTATTCGGATATTTCTTTTTAATGGCTGGCAGCATCGAAGTCGTTTGAACAACGGCTCCCATCGCATCAAGATTCACAATAAGGATTTTCTTACCCAACGGCTGATGATCGACACATTTCTTGTAGCAAGCAGTGCCGGGAAAACAAGGTCTATATCCTGTAAATCGTTTACACTCAGGGATAATCAATTTCTTTGCAGGTCTTTTTTTCTTCTGTAATTTCTTCGCCATACTATTCTTTATTTTTCATTATAAGTTGTTGAAATGCGGTATAGACTACATCAACGGAAAGTTCGGTCATACAACCATTTCCAATCGGACATTTTGTTAGATTACATTCGAGACAATCTAATTGTTCATTTCTAACCCACCCATGGTGTTCTCCGTATGGACCTTGTAAATGAGGGTTCGTTGGACCAAAAATTCCAAGGGTCGGAACATCAAGTGATGCCGCAATATGCATCGGTCCCGAGTCGTTAGTGACAAGATATGAACAACGTTGAAGCATTGCACCCATTTCTTTTAGAGTTGTTCTCGGTATGATGTGTGTCGTAGTATGGGACATCTTTTGAATTGCAATTGCTTCTTCATATTCACCAGGACCCCAAAACAACAGGAATTGAAATTGACCATTTTGATTGATTTTGTCGATCAAATTGGCAAAGGAACTCAAATTCCATTTCTTTGTATACCAGCCGCCGCTTGCATTAATTCCGATCACGGTCTTTCCAGACAAGTTGTTTTGTATAAAGAAATCATCAGCAAAATATTTTTCTTTATTTGATAACGGGAACAAGGGACGTTTTGAGGTTATCGGAAGGTCAAAATGTTTAAGAACATCTAAATTAAATTCAACATTATGGACCTCACCGCCCCGCGGTGTTACCAGATCGGTATATGCATACGCGCGACCACGAAATGGAAATCCGATACGTGTCTTTGCTCCGCTCCATCGCGTAAAGAATGCGGTTCTTGGATTCCCAAACAGATCGATCACAATATCGTAATTATTCGTTCGAATACGTCTGATAATGGATATTGTTGAATCTTGTCTCTTATCAAAAGTAATGACGTTTCGTAAAAATGGATTTCCGCGAACCACATCCGCTGCAAAACTTTCACAAAGGAAATCTATAGTGATATGAGGAAACAGTAATTTTAAATTCTCAATTACTGGCGTCACGAGGGCGCCGGCGCGACCATCCGACGGGCCGTCCGTGGTAAATAGGCCCCCAGATGGAAGTTCGCGCAGGGCAGGTACTCGCAGGTAAATACCGCGTGGAGCGGGTGCTCGGCGTGGGGGGCATGGGCGTCGTGGTGGCGGCTCACCACGTGCATTTAGACGAGCGGGTGGCGATCAAATTCATGCACCAGGAGGCGCTGGCGAATCCGGACGCG
>JANXZD010000080.1 GCA_025355705.1 Bacteroidota bacterium
TTAGTATAATTTAGAGGAATCGTTTCTTGATTCTACTCAGCAAAAAATCTATATTACTAAAAATTTTAGGAGATTATGTCTAAAGACCTTTCAAAAATTAAATACTTTAATAGTATTCTCGAAACAATCGGAAACACTCCGTTGATCAAACTGAATAGAGTCAATAAAGGTTTGAAACCTCATATCTTTGTGAAAGTTGAAACATTCAATCCTGGTGGATCGATCAAAGATAGAATCGGAATTGAGATTATTGAAGATGCTGAGAGAACCGGACGAATTAAACCTGGCGGAACGATCGTTGAATCGACTTCCGGTAATACAGGAATGGGTCTGGCAATTGCAGCAGCGGTAAAAGGATACAAAACGGTCTTTACAATGCCGGATAAGATGAGTTCAGAAAAGATCAGCAATCTTCGTGCGTTCGGTTCAGAAGTTATTGTCACTCCGACTGCTGTTGCCCACGACTCACCGGAAAGTTACACTGAGGTTGCAAAACAACGAGTGCGGGAAACGACAAATTCAATTCTTGCAGACCAATACGAGAATCCGAAGAATCCGGAAGCACATTACAAAACAACCGGTCCGGAAATTTGGGAACAGACCGCCGGACAGATCGATTATTTTATCTGTGGACTTGGGACCGGAGGAACAATTACCGGAGCGGCAAAATTCCTGAAAGAAAAAAACCCGAACATCAAAGTTATCGGCGTTGATATTAAAGGATCGATACTTCAAGAATATTTTTATAAGAAAAAATACGATCCGGTTTTCAAGACATACAAAGTGGAAGGCATCGGGCAAGATTATATTCCGAAGACATTGGACTTCAATTATGTCGACGAGGTATTGATCGCCGATGACCGTGAATCTTTTCTTGCTGCTCGAAAATTGACGCGTGAAGAAGGAATATGCACTGGCGGTTCCAGTGGAACGGCGCTCCACGCCGGCCTTGAGTTTTGCAAGACGTTAGGTGAAGATGACGTTGTCGTCATTATCTTACCGGACAGCGGAAGCAGATATGTCAGCAAAATGTATAATGATGTTTGGATGCGCGAAAATGGATTCCTGAAACCGGAACGCATCACGTTGCGATATATTCTTGAAAGCAAACATTCAGAAATACCAGCGTTGGTCAGTGTTCAAAAATCGACAACCATTCGTCAGGCCATTGAACTGATAAAAGAACATAATATTTCACAGCTTCCTGTTGTTGAGAATGGAAAATCCATCGGCATCGTGACTGAATCAAATTTACTCACCAGTGTTGTCAACGATCCGGCAACATTTGATAAAAGTGTCACCGCTGCAATGGAAAATCCTCTTCCCGAAATTCATATGAATGAAGAGGTTCAAATTGCGGTAAAATTGTTCATGCAAAAAGTGTCTGCAGTCATTATCACCGATCATGAAAAACCTATCGGCATCATTACCAGATTTGATGTACTAGAATATATGTCTCATTAAGATTAACCTTGCGAAGGTTTAGAGCCTTCGCAAGGTTTTTTAAACAATTAAATAAAATTATGCAGTGGGAAAAAAGTGCATCCGATAAATTAGAAAAACTTGTCTCTGTTGTTCGAGAACCATTTCGTTCGATCATCAAGAGCAATGCTCAAACTCATGCAGAAGCGTATGCTGAAATTCGCAAAAACCCTCACGTCAGTTCGAAAGAAGCAGTGCTCGGTTTCTTGCGTGCGCGCTCTCATAAACTAACCAGCGAAGGTTTAATGATCCTTGAAGAACATCAGTTAACTGAACGTGAATTTGAAAACTATCGTCCGACAGGAACCCAACAATGAAATTCTCCACAAAAGCTGTTCACGCAGGACAATCACCTGACCCATCGACCGGTGCAGTAATGACACCTGTTTTTTTAACGTCAACGTATGTTCAAGAAGAACTTGGGAAGAATAAAGGGTACGAATATTCCCGCGTATCCAATCCAACACGAACTGCCCTTGAGAAAAATCTCGCTGCTTTGGAAAATGCAGATGAAGGAATGGCATTCGCTTCAGGAATGGCAGCAGAAGATGCCATATTTCGATTATTGAATCCCGGTGACCATGTCATTGTTACCAATGATGTTTATGGTGGCACATATCGTATTGGAAAAATGGTGTTAGAAAATTATGGAATACAGTTCGACTTTGTGGATACGACAGTAATTGATAATATTGCAAAGGCTTTTAAATCAAATACAAAGATGATCTTTGTTGAAACACCAACGAACCCAACAATGAAATTCTCCACAAAAGCTGTTCACGC
>JANXZD010000400.1 GCA_025355705.1 Bacteroidota bacterium
GTCACCGTTGGCGGAAAAGTAAAAGGGAACATCACATCGGTTGATAAGCTTGTGATGGAAGGAAAGTCGGTTGTGCGTGGTGATGTGAAAGCGGCAAAATTGGTGATTGATGAAGGCGCAGTATTTGACGGTCGAGTAACAATGACCGAAATTCGTCCGACAGGACAAAATTATTGATGAATGTGAATCTCTTCGATGAATGATGAAGAGAAAGAAAAAGATGGTGTAATGCTGAGTGTCGCACCATATTTGACGCTTGGCGTGCAATTGGCTGCAACCGTTGTAGTTTTTTTCTTCATCGGAAAATATAGCGATGAATATTTTGGAACGAAGCCGTGGTTAATGATAACTTTGATTATGGTTGGTGTGGTTGGTGGAATGATAAAATTTTTTCGAACGGTCATAGAGCTAAGTAAAAAAGAAGAGAATGAGCGACGCGGTAAAATTTAGTTTGAAATTTCCGAAACAAATTTTGTTAACCCTTTTTGTTGTCGGACTTTTGACTTATTATCCACTCACGCGATTTGCGAACCAGGAAGTTATGAACGGTGTAATTGCCGGAATGGTGTTAAGTGTGATAAATGTGATGATGGGATACGTTGCGATTGAATACTCATTCAACAAAAGTTATACAGTATTCATACAAGTAGTTCTCGGCGGGGTTGGAATTCGACTGTTCTTTATGGTGGGAATGTTGTTGTTATTGATTGGAGTATTCAAATTTCACCCCATATCTATCGTTGGTTCGTTGTTTGGGATGTACTCGATCTTTTTGGTATTGGAAGTATTGTACATTCACAATAAGTGGCAGCATAAAATTAAGAATTCATAAACAGTAACTATACAGGGTCATCGTGTTTTCTTGGATATTGTTTTCAGATAAAAATATTGATCATGGTTCGATCGATACCGTTCATGCAGTTGTTGATACAGCCGCACATGCTGCCGGCGAACATGGCGGAAAAGAGAATGTTTTCACTGAACTCCTCCATCATATCAAAGATGGATCTGAGATTGAACTTCCTTTTATAGGACACGTTCACCTTCCGCATTTCCATGTGTTTGGTATTGATATGTCGGTCACAAAGCATGTGGTTTTTCTGTGGCTTGCGGCAATAATTTTGATCGTTGCACTTTCAATTGTTGCACGAAAAAATCTTAAGAATAAAGTCCCCCGTGGGTTTGGAAATCTTATTGAAGTGTTTGTGATGTTTGTGCGGGACGAGATTGTCATTCCGAATATGGGTAAGGGAGGATTGAAATATCTTCCGTATTTATTGACGAATTTCTTTTTTATCCTCGCCATGAATCTGCTTGGATTGTTTCCGTATGGAGCATCCGCAACAGCTAACGTTAGTGTGACGGCAGGATTGGCAATCATCGCATTTTTGATGATCCAGATTTCTGCAATTCGTGCGCAAGGCTTCGGACATTACCTTGGCCATTTGACCGGCGGTGTTCACTGGGCTCTTTGGCCGATCATGATCCCGATCGAAGTGCTTGGATTGTTTACGAAACCATTTGCCCTCTGCATTCGCTTGTTTGCAAACATGACCGGAGGTCATATTGTTATACTTGCATTGATCGGATTGATCTTTGTCTTTAAAACAATCGTTGTTGCACCAATCTCTATTGCTTTTGCTCTTGGAATTTACATGCTGGAATTATTCGTTGCGTTCCTGCAGGCATATATCTTTACGATGTTGACATCACTGTTTATGGGATTGGGAATGCAAACAGAAAGCCACGGAAGCGAACAAGGACACGGACATTAATTCAACTTTAAAATCAATTAAACATATAATTACATAACACAACATCTAACAGGAGAAACAACAATGGAATCACTCGGTCTTGGATATTTAGCAGCAGGAATCGGTGCAGGAATCTCAATCATCGGTGCAGGTATTGGTATCGGTAAACTTGCAGCAGCTGCAATGGAAGCAAGCGGCCGTCAACCTGAAGTTGCTGGTCAAGTTCGTACGTCAATGTTGATTGCAGCAGCGCTTATCGAAGGAGCTACATTCTTCGCATTGGCAATCTGCATCATTCTTGCCACGAAGTGATGGCTTCGCTACAACCAAGTAATTATTTATTGTAGGACGGGATAATCGTATCCCGTCCTATCATTAACGAACGACGAGAAAATTATGTTAGATATAAATCCCGGTTTAATAATTTGGACGATCATCACCTTTGCATTGTTGGTGGTTGTCCTCGGAAAATTTGCGTGGAAGCCGCTTCTTCAGGCTCTTCAAGCACGCGAGCAGGAAATTGCTGATTCGCTGAAAAAAGCAGAAGAAGCAAAAAAAGATGCAGAGCGAATGATGCAAGAGAACAAGATCGCAATGGAAAAAGCGAGCACAGAAACTGCTCGGTTGATCGCGGAAGGACGTGCGATGGCTGAACAATTGAAGAGCGATATCGTTGCAAAAGCAAACGAGAGTGCAAAAAAATTAATAGATCAAGCGAAAGATGAGATCACGCGGGAGAAAGAATCCGCATTGGCTCAGCTTCGCTCCGAAGTTGCCGATCTTTCGATCAGCGTAGCAGAAAAGATCCTTGATGAGTCGCTTGACGGCGCGAAACAGAAAAAGATGGTTGATAAAGTGCTTCAACAATTACAGAAGAACTAATGAGCAATGTACGAGTAGCAACCCGGTATGCCTCCGCTTTAATGGAGTTGACCAATGAACAGAAAAAATCCAATGCGATCGCAGAAGATCTGTTGACGGTGAAAAATGCAGTCGATAGTTCCCGCGATCTTCGGAATGTTTTGGCAAGTCCGATTGTAGCAAAAGATAAAAAACAAGCGATCATTCGTGAGTTATTCAAGAAAAAAATCAATGAAGTCGTTTTGGGATATATTCAAGAGATCGTTGTTAAAGGACGTGAAAATATTCTTGGTGAAATTCTTGCACAATATTTTGTCCTGCGAGATGAACAATTAGGAATTGTGCGCGTGAGTGTAAAAACAAGTATCGAATTCTCTTCGAAACAAGAGAAAGATCTGGTAAAACAACTGGAGGTGATGACGAAGAAAAAAGTCGAGATCACGTTCAGTCTTGATAAAACAATTAAAGGCGGGTTTATTGCGCGTGTCGGTGATACGGTTCTGGATGGCAGTGTGAAGCGTCAATTGGAAATTCTGAAAGTGAAATTAAAACAAGGTTCGTTAAATAATTGATAAGGAACAACAACAATGGCTGAAGTTCGACCTGATGAAATAACTGCGATACTCCGCAAACAATTAGCCGGATACGAAAAAGAAGTTGATGTATATGATGTTGGTACTGTCCTCCAAGTGGGTGATGGTATTGCCCGTGTATATGGTCTTTCCAAATGTATGTCTGGCGAGCTCGTTGAATTCCCGAACAACGTGTTTGGAATGGTCCTCAATCTTGAAGAAGATAACGTTGGTTGTATCTTGTTCGGCGATGATACATTGATCAAAGAAGGTGATACGGTAAAACGAACTAACCGAGTTGCTTCGATGCCTGTCGGCGATGCGATGCTTGGCCGTGTTATTAATCCGCTCGGTCAACCAATCGACGGACGCGGTCCAATCAAAGCAGATAAATTCTCACCGCTTGAACGAAAAGCGCTTGGCGTTATTCAACGTGCACCAGTGAAGGTTGCACTGCAGACCGGACTCAAATCTGTTGATGGTATGATTCCTATCGGACGGGGTCAACGTCAACTGATTATTGGTGATCGTCAAACGGGAAAAACAGCAGTTGCGCTTGATGCGATTATCAATCAAAAAT
>JANXZD010000163.1 GCA_025355705.1 Bacteroidota bacterium
GCTGTTTTTTGCTAAATTCATTAAGCAAATTCTATGATATTCAAAATCGGAGTTGCAAGTTCCTCCGATTTTTTTATTTATTTTGACACATGGCGTTATTAAAAATTACATTTCCTGACGGTTCAGTAAAAGAATTTGAACAGGGTATCACCGGCTCAAAGATTGCAGATGCAGTAAGTAATTCTCTTGCGAAAAAAGCATTGGCTGTTTCTGTGAATGATGAGGTATGGGATCTTCATCGTCCTATTAATAGTGATGTTGAAATAAAAATATTTACGTGGGACAATGAAGAAGGAAAAAGAACATACTGGCACAGTTCTGCACATGTTATGGCAGAAGCGATCGAAGCAATTTTCCCCGGAACAAAATTCGGGATTGGTCCGCCAATTGAAAATGGTTATTACTATGACATTGATATGGGAGATCATTCATTAACATCTGACGACTTGAAAAAGTTAGAAGAAAAAATGTCTGAATTGACCAAACGGGATGTACCGTTCGTAAGAAAAGAAGTTAGCTGGGAAGAAGCAGTTGAATATTTCAAGAAAAAGGGAGACCCTTACAAACTAGAATTGCTTGAAGAGTTCAAAGGTCAACAGATCAGTATGTATACCCAGGGAAATTTTACTGATCTATGTTATGGGCCTCATATTCCTTCGACTGGAAAGATCAAGTTTATAAAATTACTAAGTATTGCGGGTGCATATTGGCGGGGCAGTGAAAAAAATAAAATGCTTCAACGCATTTATGGTATCACGTTCCCGACGAAACAAGAACTTGATGGTCATCTTTTTCGTTTAGAAGAAGCAAAACGTCGTGATCACAGAAAACTTGGCGTAGAACTAGAATTATTCTTAATTTCACCTAAAGTAGGTTCCGGTTTACCGATTTGGCTTCCTAAAGGAACGATAGTAAGAGAAAACCTTGAAAATTTTTTACGTAAAGAACAGAGAAAACGAGGATATCAATCTGTAATAACTCCGCATATCGGAAATTTAGAATTATATAAAACATCTGGACATTATCCGTATTATAAAGATTCACAGTTCGCACCGATCACAATGGAAGATGGTGAACAGTTCTTACTGAAACCAATGAACTGTCCGCATCATCATCAGATATACTCATCCAAGCCCCGTTCATATCGTGACCTTCCTGTTCGATTAGCAGAATTTGGAACAGTTTATCGATATGAACAGTCTGGTGAAATGAGTGGTCTAACTCGTGTTCGCGGATTTACGCAGGATGATGCTCATATCTATTGCACGCATGATCAGTTAAAACAGGAAATTAAAAATACTGTTGAATTGACACAACTGGTTTTTAATACGTTTGGAATGCAGGTTAGTACTCGGCTTTCGTATCGTGATGAAAAAAATAATGAAAAGTATGGCGGCGATTCAAAGTTTTGGGAACAGGCTCAACGAGAAATCAAAGAAGTTGCAGATGAAATGGGACTGAATTATTTCATTGGAATCGGCGAAGCGTCTTTTTATGGTCCAAAGATAGATTTTATGGTGAAAGATGCTATCGGTAGAACATGGCAATTGGGTACTGTTCAAGTTGATTATGTAATGCCGGAAAGATTTCAGTTAGAGTATGTTGGCGCAGATGGTCAAAAACATCGTCCGGTAATTATACATCGTGCGCCGTTTGGTTCAATGGAACGATTTGTTGGATTGTTGATTGAACACTATGCTGGTGAATTTCCATTATGGCTTGCTCCTGTACAGGCAGTAGTTCTTCCTATCACCGATGGTCAGCTTGAGTATGCTCAAAAAGTAGTTGGGGTAATGAGTGAAGCGGGTTTGCGCGTGGAAATTGATTCAAGGAATGAAAAGATTGGATATAAAATTCGTGAGCATGAGGTCAAAAAAATACCATTTATGCTTGTTGTTGGTGAAAAAGAAAAAGAAGCAGATTCTGTTTCCGTCCGTCAGCATAAAAAGGGGGATATCGGCGTAATGTCTGTAAGTGAAGTAATTCAAAAATTATTGCAAGAAAATTAGTATATTTACATACTATTTTATCAACACTAGGAGAGACTCACATTAAAGAAAAACGACCTCGTATTAACGAAGAAATTCGCGGAGATGTTATCCGTGTCATTGAAGACGGCGGTGGACAAGTTGGCGTTATGTCACCACGTGAAGCATTGGCAATAGCTGTGCAAAGAGGAAAAGATCTGATCGAAGTTGTGCCGAATGCAACGCCTCCGGTCTGTAAAATAATGGATTTCGGCAAATTCAAATACGAAATTCAAAAGAAAGAAAAATTACAGAAGAAGCATCAACATGTTTCTCAATTGAAAGAATTGCGTTTTCATCCAAGCACTGATACTCATGACTTTGAATTTAAGGCAAAGCATGCGATTCAATTTCTGGAAGACGGTGATAAAGTAAAAGCAACTGTAATTTTCAAAGGTCGTGAAGTTGCTTACAAAGAACGTGGGTTTGAACTATTGAATCAACTTACTGAAAAGCTTGCGGCATATTCAAAGATTGATCAATCAGCAAAGATGGAGGGTCGTTTTATGGTCATGATCTTTGCTCCTGATAAGACAGCAAAACAACGAGTTGAAAAACAAAAACAAGAACAAGAACAATCATAAATGAGGTAGTAATGCCTAAGATGAAATCACACCGCGGTGCACGTAAAACTTTTAGTGTAACTGCAACCGGTAAGATCAAACGACGAAAAATGAATCGTAGTCATATCCTGACAAGTAAAACGACAAAACGGAAACGTCGTCTGCGTAAAGCAGGATATGTGTCCAAAGCAGATTCAAAGAAGATCAAAGAAATGCTGGTAGCATAATTTAATTCACCGTTTCATTCATTCATAAAGGAGAAGAGCAACTATGCCAAGGTCGCAGAATAAAGTTGCCTCCCACCGCCGTCGCAAGCGAATATTATCGCAAGCGAGAGGCTACTGGGGTGCGAGAAGTAAGCTGATCACTATTGCTAAGCATCACTTGGATAAAGGGATGCAGTATGCGTATCGTGATCGTAAAGCAAAAAAACGAACATATCGTCAATTATGGATTGCACGCATCAACGCTGCAGCTCGATTGCATGGTATCACGTATTCTAAACTCATCGCAGGATTGAACAAGAAGGAGGTCAATATTAATAGAAAAGTATTGGCGGAACTCGCTGTGCACAATCCCGAAGCATTTACAGAAATTGTAAACTTTGTTAAAGCGTAAATGAAAACTTCTCACCGAATTATGGGTAACACCGTCGGTGGGAAGTTTTTTATTTTATTAAGAGTGATTTATGCTCGAGAAAAAAATATCTGAATTACAAGCAGAAATAGAAATGCTTCTGCCTACAATTTCTTCGATAGAAGATCTAGAAAAATTTCGCATTGAATTCCTTTCCCGTAGCGGTAAGTTTGCTTCACTATATGAAGAGTTAAAAACTGCCCCCAATGATAAAAAGCCTTTCTTTGGACAAAAGATTAATACCGTAAAAAAAGCAATAGAATCTCAATTTGAACAGATCAAGCTGACGATTAATTCATCTGTTACTAGAACGAAGAATGAAATTGATATAACTCTGCCGGGAAGAGTTCGACCTAAGGGGTCTCATCATCCAATAACTCAGACGATGGAAGAAATGAAAGCAATTTTCATTTCTATGGGTTTTGGGATTGAATATGGACCTGAGATTGAAGATGATTATCACAATTTTGAAGCTTTGAACTTCGCACCAAATCATCCAGCAAGAGATATGCAGGATACTTTTTTCATAAAAGATGACATTGTTCTACGTACGCACACCACACCAGTACAGATTCGTATAATGAAAAGTCGACCTCTTCCGGTTCGAGTGATTATGCCTGGACGTGTCTATAGAAATGAAGCAGTAAGTGCCAGGAGTAACTATTTTTTTCATCAAGTCGACGGTCTTTATGTTGATAAAAATGTTACGTTTTCAGATCTAAAGGGAACTTTGGTAACATTTGCAAAAAATTTTTATGGGAATGACATCAAATATCGTTTTAGACCAAGTTATTTTCCATTTACTGAGCCGAGTTTAGAAATGGATATTACATGTTTCTTGTGTAAAGGGAAAGGATGCCGAATTTGTAAGCAAAGTGGATGGTTAGAGGTCCTTGGCGCTGGAATGGTTCACCCCAATGTTCTAAGAAATTGCGGTCACAATCCCGAAAATGTTTCAGGATATGCTTTTGGAATGGGAGTAGATCGAATCTCGTTATTACGGTATGGTGTTGATGATATTAGAGTTTTCTTTGACAATGATATACGATTTCTAAATCAGTTTTAATAAATCTTGTATGCGCATAAGTTATAATTGGTTACAGCGATATATCAACGTGAATGATAGCGTTGAAAATTTAGCTCAAAGACTTACAAGCATTGGTCTTGAAGTTGAATCTTTTGATTACCTGGGAAAGAAATTCGATGGATTTGTCGTTGCCGAAGTAATTGATGTTCAGAAGCATCCCAATGCTGACCGGTTGAAATTATGTACGGTCAATGTTGGCTCAAAAAATGGGTCACTGCAAATAGTTTGTGGTGCACCGAATGTTGAAACTGGACAAAAAGTGATTGTCGGACTTATAGGAGCAGTCGTTCCTCATAATCAGCACGATACTTCTGACAAACCTTTTACCTTAATCAAGGCGACTATTAGAGGTGTCGATTCCTATGGAATGATTTGCTCTGCAAAAGAATTGGGATTGGGTGAAGATTCCGGCGGAATAAAAGTACTTGATCCTTCAGCAAAGGTTGGGACAGCTCTTGCCAACTACTTGGGACTCACTGACGTTGCATTTGAATTAGGAATCACTCCAAATCGACCTGATTGTTTGTGTCATCTTGGTGTTGCAAGAGATGTTGCTGCATTATATAATAAAAAATATTCTCTTCCGAGTTATAAACTAACCGAAAACAAAAAAGTATCAATCAAAAAGATTGCGATTGTAAAAGTTGAGAATTCGATTGATTGTCCGCGCTATACAGCTCGTGTGATTCAACATGTGAGGATCCAGGAATCCCCTAACTGGTTAAAACAACTCTTAACATCTGCTGGTCTTCGTCCGATCAACAATGTTGTTGATGCAACCAATTTTGTTATGTTAGAATATGGTCAGCCATTGCATGCATTTGATTATGACCATCTTTCATTACACACAATCATTGTAAAAAATTCTATAGCAGGAGAGAAATTTA
>JANXZD010000173.1 GCA_025355705.1 Bacteroidota bacterium
CCTACTTAAAGATCATCTCCAACAAAACCGCTTCGTTACTTTCAACCTGTTCAGAGATCGGTGCGGCAAGTACGACCGAAGATCCAACACAACGAAAATTGATGAAAGATTTCGGTGAAAATGTCTGTATGGCATTCCAAATAAGGGATGATATCCTTGATTTTACTTCTAGAAAAAGTATTCTCGGCAAACCGATCGGCGGTGATATGAAGGAAAAGAAGATCACACTGCCGCTGATCCATGCATTGCAACAAACATCAAAGCAAGAATCACGTAAAGTGCTGAAGATGATCAAAAACGGTGCATCGAACAACGATGTTGAGTTTATCGTTAATTATGTAAGTCAGAACGGTGGAATTCAATATGCAGAGAAACGGGCTCGTGATTATGGAAACGCAGCTCGAGAATGTTTACGACCATTTCCTGAGACCGACGCAAAACAATCGCTTGAACTGTTCATTGATTTTGTGATGGATAGAGAAAAATAAAGGATCAGTGAACTGACCTATGAGACCTCGAAGTCGGTGAAATTATCGATGTTATTAGCAGCTTTCTTTTTTTTCTTCTTCACTCTCCCGCCCTTCCCATCTTCAACTTCAATATCAGGAATATGATTGAAAGCAATCTTCGCCGGTGACGACTCTAGTGCGGTATGTGCACCTCCAAAATACAATGCAGTTTTTCCAAATCGTAAATTCAATTCATCAACTGCGGAAGACAATGCCGAAGAACGATCTTCATCGTCGAACATCGAACGGGTATGTTCCTTTTCCGGTGTTAAGTTCAATAACGTAACACCAACCTGCAGCGGTTTTTCTTTCATGAATGGTTTACGTTCGAGAAGTGCCTTCAAGGCATTGGTCAATTGCAAGGTATCAGATGTTTCGCTGATCGTAATGACATCGTTCCAATCTTTTTTGTCGTAGAATCTAATATCCGCTGCAATCATTGAAGTTCTATAACCCAGTTTTCTCAGACGCATCGCTGCTTTTTGTAATATCCGATGCATAACTGCCACGGCATTGTCCATAGTTCGTTCGGCCGGAGATAAAACGTGTGAATGACCGATTGTTGTATGATGAGTCGGCGGAGTTGCTACTTCAATTCCCCGAAGTCGTTCATACATTCTATCTCCCTCAATTCCTCCCCACACCTTGTGCAATATTTCTCTTTCGGCATTCCATAGTTGTTCAACGGTATAGATTCCGTTACGAAACAATCTTTTCGTCATATTCCTACCGATACCGGTAAGGTCACTGAGTTCTAATGAAAATAAAATAGCCGGAAGATCGTTCTGTTCAATAACAACAAGACCGTTTGGTTTTTGCATGTCCGATGCAGTTTTTGCGAGGAATATATTTGGTGCAATCCCAATTGATGACTGTATTTGATCACCAACATGTTTTGCTATTTCTTGTTTGATCTTCTTGGCAAGCGTAATTGCATTGACTTTATTTTTTTGGCTTCCGCTGAGTTCACATGCCATTTCATCGATTGATTTGACTGTGTGCACAGGAATACACGACTCAACAACATCAACAAGTCTGTGATGATATTGAACATATACTGATGGACGTGCACCAAGAATAGTTATTTCCGGACAACGTTCTTTTGCCTCTCGTGCCGATGTTCCTGTTTTAATACCGAATTTTTT
Organism: Bacteroidota bacterium; assembly: GCA_025355705.1. Classification (GTDB taxonomy): domain Bacteria; phylum Bacteroidota; class Ignavibacteria; order UBA10030; family UBA8401; genus UBA8401. The sequence goes on from JANXZD010000173.1 coordinate 1,655, forward strand.
CGCTTCATAACTGGCCGCAATACAGGAAGTATTTTCTGACATCACAGGGACAACTGCAATAGGTTTCCCGCGAAACGTCGGATTTTCCTGCTGCTCTACTGACGCAAAGAAAGAATTAAAATCGATAAATAAAAATCGGAGAGACATACGACTGGAGAATGAATATATTACCTTGCGAAGGTTTTATGGATATTGCAAACAACCTTCGCAAGGTTTGCGTGTTTTATTAACTCAAAAATAAATGATGATACTTTGGTTAATGTGTTTTTACTTCTGCAACCTGAGGTGTTGAAGTGATGACTCTTCTTGCACGCACGAACCGTTTTAAATTATATTCTTCAAAGATAGGAGAATTTGGATCGAAACTATTCAACTGGACTTTACCCGATGAATGAATATATTCCCGATTTCCAAGATAGATACCGACATGAACGATCTTTTCAGGTTTTCCCTGCCTGCCGTCAGGCATGGCGTTTTCCTCTTTTCGTCCGAAAAATAGAAGATCACCCTTCTTCAAGTTCTCAAATTCAGCACCGGGTTCGATCGGTTCACCTTGGTCTGCCTGTTGATTGGCATCTCGATTTAATAATTGACCATTCAGTAAATAGACCGTTTTGGTAAATCCGGAACAATCTACACCCTTTGTCGATGTCCCTCCCCACAGATAAGGAACACCCATTAAATATTTTCCGGTCCGTTCAATATTATCTGCAACCGGAGTAAGTTTTGTTCCCCACTTTTCATAGTCAATCACATTTGATTTTTGAATGAAACCAACTCTGCCATCCGCTAATTCTACTTTCGTCCACGATGCTGTTGTTCCTAGATCTTTTAAGAGAGCTCCGCCGGTAATATCACATACAGGGTATGATTGAAGAGACGGCTGTTGCTGAATAAAACCGAAGTAATTGGTAACGAAAACTTTTTTTGCATTGCGCCAATCTTCTGCCTCTTTTTTTGATACACGAATCATTTGGTCCGGATCAGCCCATCCGAGATATTTATCAGGAGATTGGATGTAAAACCAACCCCCTTTCTTTTTCAAAATACGAACGATATTTCCCATCAATACCTGCGAACCTAATTCTTGGTTTTCGCCCGGTTCACTTCTCATGTTGGCAACACTTACCGTAATGATTCCATATGTTTTATCTCCTAGTTTTTCATCCGGAAGGACTATAACACTGTCAACAAGTTCTTTCTTTTCTGCTGTAAGACGTCCGAAGAGTTCTTTCTTCACTTCTTCTTTTTCAACTTCACCGGTAACGATCAATTTATTCCCCAGCTCGTAGGTCTTAATATTGAAAACAGCAACCCGTTTATCCGGTGCATATTTTTTTTGGAGCTCTTTTACCGGAGCAAGGATATTTGCCTCTGATCCTTTATGGTCAGCGGATTTTTCTGTGCACGCATTGAACAATATTACAATACATGATAAAACGACGATACTCTTTTTCATAATTATTTTGGATTTTTACTGAGTGAAATAATAATATCCCATTCCTTATCTGTTACAGGTTGAACGGAGAGTCTGCCGATTCGTACCAACGGCATCGAAGCCAATTCTTTAATGCTCTTTACGGTAGCAAGTGTTACAGTATGGCTAAGTTTTTGTTCTGCTTGAATATCAATAACAAGCAGCTTTTCATTCTTTTCTTTCGGATTTGAATATGGATTTGAAACGATCTTCGCTATTCCGACAATTTGTTTTTCATCGCCGGTATGATAAATAAAGGCACGATCTCCCTTTTTCATTGAACGGATATTTTTTAATGCGGGGGCTGCCGAAACTCCACTCCATATTGTCTTTTTATCGCGGACAAGATCGTCATACGAATATTCTGTTGGTTCTGTCTTTAAAAGGAAATTTTGCATAATCATCTTTCTTGTAAATATACATTTTTGCTATCGCATTTTCACCAATTTGGAAAGGCCTTCAATCTGCTTTCCACCCTGTTTCACGATCACTTTATAAAGATACACTCCATTTCCAATCTGGTCTCCATCTTTATCACGCCCATCCCACGGAATTTTGTTGAATCCAATATTCCCCATTGTGGATATCTCCTGGATCAATCGTCCTGCAACCGTATAGATCTTAATGATGACCTCGTCAGGATTCGTTGGCCCGGCTAGATTAAACGTGAAATGAGTAAATAAGTTAAAGGGATTTGGAAGGTTAAAGATATCCATGATCCTGAATTCGTTAGCAACATTAACATAAACGAGGATCGTATCAGAATAATTATCTGCAATATCCTTCGCTGAAATTTGAATGATATTCTCACCCGCAGCTAAATCCGGTGTCCAGCGAACATCTGCCTTACCGGCAGAATTGGTATTCACTAACTCTGCCGTTCCTTTAACGAACGGAACCTGGATATTGTTCAATTTGATCTTGAAATTCGAAGTATCGGACGATAATATGGTTGACGGGTTATTATCAACATATCGAATTTTAATGTCAGGATGATTCCCGACATAATCTCCATCGACGATCTGCGCGCCGTCAAACGTGATCTGAAGTGTTGGGCGCAATGTGTCCGGCTGCACACTGTATGGTATTGTCACTGAATTATTGCTTTTCGTTTGTTCAACAACACTATCAGCCGGGTCGATCTCAAATGTAAAAGCGTGATTTCCTCTCCGTCCGCGCGTGTTGTACGAGAATGAGAACACAACCGAATCATTTGCCGGCACATGAATAAATCGCTGCTGCTTTAATATCTGATCGATACCTGACGCTGTTGTCTTCAACTGTACCGTAACACTCTCTGCAGCCGTTGTACTAATATTAAACATTGTACCGATAAAATCGATTGACTCTCCTTCCATCACTTGGCTTTTGCTGATTGAAGTTGACTTGCTTGAAACAGCAAGTTCAGTTGAAGGGGTCGCTGATATTTTCCAGTTTTTTAGCACCGGAGTATTGACAACAGAAATACTCCGTCGGTTTCTCAGTGACGATGGAGTTGAAAAATAAAATACCAATTTCCCAAAACGATACTGCTTCGTATTGACAGAACTCAATGAAAGAGAATTTTGATTGATACTTGTAACCAACGTATCCAGTGAATTTGTTTTTGATATTCCGACAAACTGCACTTTCAATTGTGACCCTGCAGGAATAACATCCTCTAATGACAGCGTTGACAACGATGTGAACGGTCCAAGAACAGGCGTAACAATAATACCGGATTTTTCATTTCGGATAATAGTTGTTTCTGCTGCCGCGCTCCCCGTATTTGTCAACGTATATGTTTCGGGAATAGAGCCAACGGGAGCACCTTTTCTACCAATAATAGACCACGAATCTCTAAACGATAATTGATCGATAAATTTACTTCCGATTGCTTTCAGTGCAGTGCGGGTCGATTGTTTGAGATTGTTTGCACCGTCATTAACGACAACATCAATCACAAATAATCCGGTTGCAACAGCAGAAATAAATTGGGTCAAAGAATCGGATTCATCCGGATTTGTTGCGATGTCGAATCTTCGTTGTGAAACAACGGCAAATGAAACAGTATCCATCACAACAATATTATGTCCAATACCATAATTTGACGTGATCACGTTGTTTCCGTTTATTTCAACATATCCCGTATTTCCGTCATTCAGTCCCGCTGAAAATGTCTTTATGATAATTTTTGTATCAACAATTCTGGCTCCGCTGTCCAATGAATATGCAGTTCTCAAAAACGTGTTTTGCTTCCACGAAACAGAATCTAGTTGACCGAACGCAGTTGACAAAGAATCTCCCGAATAAAATGAGCCCGTTGTCCAGTCACGACTGCTGTTCACTATCTTTATTCGCCAATAATACCGTTTTGATTTCTTCAATCCCGGTAATGGAAATATTGATGTGAACTGTTGAAGCGATTGAGAGAGTTTTTGTGCGCTGGCAAAATTAGGGACCGTATCTAATTCAAAATTGACCGTTGAACTGCTTCCGCTGTTCTGTGTTGGATTAAGAAAGACTGCCTGATTCACAGAAGAGATACTATTTTGTGCGGGATGTAATATTTTAAAATCGGTAGTTGCGACCGTGAAATAATAGTTCGAAAGATTGTCCGACTCAGACGATTCAACGATGAATCCATTATAATCTAAATCTATTGATAATTGATGTTCGCCGGCATTCTTTAGGATTGGAAGTTTGATGACAATGGTATCATTCGCAACTGGATATTTACGCCGCACGATCTGTGACGTAAGAAGATTCCCTTGATAGAAATGTTTGATCTGTATCGATATGCTGTCGTTTACCAATGAACCCGAATTTCCATATATAATAGAGAATCGTGCTGTGTCCGTTTCATCGGTTATTTGCGACGGTATTGATGATACAGCGTTTTGGGTTATGAACAGATTAGGTAATAATAGACTCCCGGCACTCTTTTTAATGACTAAAGGATATGAATAGAAATTATTATCCTTATAGATCTCTCTAATGGTCGTATCTGGATCAATGCTTAACTGAATTGTTCTCTTCCCACTCCCTAATGATGTATTGTACTGCGTAACAATCTCCTTATAACTTTCGGGAGCGATAGAATCGATTGTTTGTGCAGCAAGCTGCTCAACATAATTATTTCCCCATGTTGAAGTAAGTTTAACGGGGATATTTTTTGCAGTCGTTCCACCAACATTATATACACGATATGTAAATTGGATCTTTTCTCCTTGAACGATTGTATCTGTTGTAGTAATTTCTTGTGCAGGAATATTGTTCTGAAGATGGAATCCCTTAAACACTTGATAGTTTGTTACGAGCTCGGAAAGCGATTTGTAATAGAATGCAATATTACCAATTTTGGGTGTTTCTTTGTTCGCGTTGGCTTGAAACTTCGCTAGTAATTTCAATCGAGGATATATAGATGCATCTAATTGACTAAGCGACGTATGTGAATTTGAAATTATAGGGAGAGAAGAAAGAGTATCAATTTGTGTATTATTTTTCACTCCTAGTGGAATAATATTAATATTTGATCCAAGTGGCACCTGCAAACTAAACGTAAGGCTATCCCACATTGATGCTATTCCTATCTGAGGAAATACAATAATACCTGAATCCAGACGAGAATTTTCAGAAATCGTAATGTTGGCTACACCAGCATAAAGTGGTTTATAACTTTCCGGAACCGATCCTATTAGCGCACCTTTTTTACCGATGATGCACCAGGACTCTCTATACTTCACACTATCTATATAATAGCTTCCTAATTGCTTAATTGCATTTCTTACAGCCGTTGGAGCAGTAAAACCCAAAACGGA
>JANXZD010000178.1 GCA_025355705.1 Bacteroidota bacterium
AAGTCTCGCCTCGTATGATTCCGCCTTGCACGGGATTCAAAAAGCGGAACATGCGGGAATGACAATTTTTTTATCAACAAATTATGGAATCCACAATGAAACAACTCTTCAAATCACTTTTTGTAGTTTTATTTTTCTCATGTTTTCTTTCCCCGCAGCAACCATCAACCGGAATCATTGAAGGAATTGCGCTCGATCAAGCGACACAGACTCCGCTCATTGGTGCAAATGTTATCGTTATGAATACGACGCTCGGTGCAAATACCGATGCTGACGGAAAATTCTCAATTAAAAATATTCCGGTCAGAAATTATTCCATCCAATTCCGAATGATCGGTTATACGACCGTTACCAAAACGGATATCATCATTCGTCCGGCGCGCATTACTACAGTCTCGGCAGAACTCTCTGAAAGTGCTGTGCAATCGGAACAGGTTGTTGTGATCGCAGGATATTTTCAACAGAATGACGTACAGTCGATGAACACGGTTGGCTTCAGCCGCGAAGAGATCCGCCGCGCTCCCGGTTCAGGCGGCGATGTGAGCAGAATTATCATGGGCCTGCCGAGTCTTGCAAAAGTGAACGATCAGTCGAATAGTCTCATCGTCCGCGGCGGAAGTCCGCTGGAGAATGCATTTTACATCGACGGCATTGAGATCCCGAACATCAACCACTTCCCAACACAAGGCGCAACGGGCGGACCAATCGGCATGGTGAATGTCGATCTGATCGACGAAGTGAATTTTCACACCGGCGGATTCTCCCCAACGTACGGCGATAAACTTTCGTCGATTCTGGATATTCGATTTCGTGAAGGAAATAGAAAAGAATTCGACGGTCAGTTGGATCTGAACATTGCAGGATTCGGCGGCGTTGCCGAAGGACCGCTGGGCGAACACGGTTCGTATGTTCTTTCCGCGCGGAGAAGTTATCTGGAATATGTGATGAAAATGTTCAATGTCGGGACAACGGTTGCACCAACGTATGGCGATGTTCAAGGAAAATTTGTCTATGAACTTTCTCCAAACCATAAATTGAGCATCGTAGGATTATACGGCGATGATCATAACAATCCCGACCTGAAAGCAGCGCTGGAGAATGATATGCTCGCATACGGCAATCAGGATATCTATCAAAGTGCAGTGGGAATTGTCTGGCGCGCATTGTGGGGGCAGAATGCGTATTCCACAACAACGATTGGATATCTCTCATCTAAATTCAATGAAGATTTTTTCGAAACTAACACCGGAATCCATCTGATCCAAAACAGATCGACCGAAGCGGCTGTCAGTCTTCGCAACATCAATCATGTGAAATTCTCTCCGGCTCACTCGATTGAATTCGGCATTGACATCAAACGATTGATGAATGAATATAATAATTTCTACGGTCCATTCAGCAATGCAGTCGGAGATTCTACAATCGCCGCTGTTATTTCTCAAAATATTTTTGCGTCCAAACTCGGTGGATTCTTCAATTACATCGTTCAACCGTTCGGCGGATTAACAGTGACCGTTGGATCACGCCTCGATTATTTTTCCATCAACGACAGAGTTGCCGTTTCACCACGCGCATCGCTTGCGTATCAAATTAATGAATTGACAACGTTTAAAATGTCATCGGGAATCTATTATCAAAATCTGCCATTGTTATTAATTTCACAGAACAATGCAAACAAATCGCTAAAAGATCCGTACGCAGTTCATTACATTGTCGGTCTTGACCGATTACTATCTGAAGATACAAAGCTGAGCATGGAAGTGTATATGAAAGAGTATTACGACTTCCCTGTCGATCCTGCCGATCCATCGCTATTTTTGGTTGACGAAGTCTTTTACCGATACGGATTCTTCTTGAATCACGGCGCATTGTCCAACAGTGGAAAAGCGCGGGCGGGTGGAATTGAAATAACGCTGCAAAAGAAATTGGCCAAAGATTTTTACGGACTTGCGAGCGCAACATTCTTCCGGACAGAATATAAAGGAGCGGATGATGTCTGGCGAAATCGCATATTTGATAATCGGATTATTCTCAGTGCTGAGGGAGGCTATAAACCGAATGCAGAATGGGAATTCAGCGCGCGGTGGATCTACGCGGGGGGAACTCCGTACACTCCGTTCGATCTTGTACAATCCGCACAGCTCAAGCGCGGTGTGTTTGTAGCGAACAATATCAACGGTGCGCGGTATCCTGCCTATCATTCAATGAATCTGCGGTTCGATAAACGATTTCATTTTGAATCATCGAACTTGGTTCTTTTTTTAAGTACGTGGAATGTGTACAACAGAAAAAATGTTGCGACATATTTTTGGAATGAAAAGAAGAATAAACAGGATACGATCTATCAATGGAATCTGCTGCCGATCTTTGGCGTGGAATACGAACTGTAAGAGGTAATATCATCCTTGAGAAAATCACGAACAATTATTGTCATGCCCTACGCAGGCGGGGATTCCCGCCAAAAACGCGTGGGAATGACAGAATGTATTTCTGAACATTGATTTTGTTGCAACATCCAACGTTTTCATTTTATTTGTATCTTGCCCCTCTACCCTAACTTTGCTATTTTCTGCATATCAATAAACGGAGAGCATTCATGCGATCAATAGCTGCCACACCAGATGAGTATATCGAGAATTTGCCGGATGACAGAAAACCGGCAATGAAAGAATTACGGAAAGTCATCCTCAAGAATCTCCCAAAAGGATTCGCTGAATGTATGAATTACGGAATGCTTGGATACGTCATCCCTCATTCATTGTATTCAGCCGGATATCATTGCGATCCGAAACAGCCGGTTCCATTCATGAACATCGCTTCGCAGAAGAATTTCATTGCGGTCTATCATATGGGTGTGTATGCCGATAAGAAACTGCTGGATTGGTTCACGAAAGAATACGCAAAGCAGAGCACAACAAAATTAGATATGGGAAAAAGCTGTGTTCGTTTTAAAAAGTTCGATCAGATCCCATACAAACTCATCGGGGAGCTAGCGAGTAAGATGACTCCAAAAGATTGGTTAGTGATGTATGAGAAATACACAAAGAAATAGTTTTACATCTCAAATTTTTGAAAGCGTTCCGGAATATCGACTCGTTGGAATTTTTTTTCACTGAGTGAAGCGGCAAATGCCTGCGAACGATCCAGCTCACCATGGACTAGAAAAATATTCTTCAATTGTGATTTGTCGTAGTGTGAGGTAAAATCGAGCAGTTCATTATTGTCCGCATGCGCGCTGAATGAATTCATCACCACCACTTCACAGTTCAGTTTTTTCACTTCACCAAAGATCGAAACTTCCGGATTCCGATCGACGATCTTTCTTCCCAATGTATGTTCAGCTTGATACCCAACGATCAATACCGTATTCTTCGAGTTCTCAATATTATTGCTCAAATGATGAGTGATACGTCCTGCTTCACACATTCCTGAAGCGGCTATGATCATACAGGGTTCTTTTTTATCATTGAGAGCTTTTGATTCTTCCACATCACGGATGAAATGAAGTCGCTCAAATCCAAAGATATCATCGTCACTTTTCAGGATCGCATTTGTTTCATCGTCGAAACATTCCGGATGTTTTCGGAAGATCTCCGTCGCTTTCATAGAGAGCGGACTGTCAACATAGACGGGAATATCAGGGAGCAATCCTTCGTTCTTTAAATTATTCAATTGATACACGAGGTCCTGCGTTCTGCCGACACTGAATGCAGGAACGATGATCTTTCCTCCGCGATCCATCGTTCGTTTCACCACTTCCAACATTTTTTGCGATGATTCTTCCGATGTGGCGTGAAGTTTTCCTCCGTACGTGCTCTCACAGATCAGCGCAGAAACATTTCCCATAAATTCCGGATCGCGCAAGATCGGCAGGTTCGGTCTGCCGACATCGCCGGAAAATCCGAGATGGAACGGCTTTTTCCCTTGCTCTTCGATCGTGAGATGAACGGTTGCGGAACCGAGGATATGTCCCGCATCAAAATATTTTGCTTTCACTCCATCGAGCACTTCAAATTCTGTTCTATATGGAATTTCAACAAGCAGTTCAAGCATTGGCTGAACATCGTCTGTGGTATACAGCGGCTCGATCGGCGGAAGTTTTTTCTTTGCGCGTCTCTTGTTCACAAACTCCACATCTTTTTCCTGGATATGCCCGCTGTCCATCAACATAATGCGG
>JANXZD010000192.1 GCA_025355705.1 Bacteroidota bacterium
GCATCAGCGTTGATAAAGGAGGGAATTTCATTATATGTGGTTCAAAAGCTGCTCGGGCATCGATCAATCAAAACAACAGAGATATACTGCCATCTCTCACCAGAACATCTGCACCAGGAAGTTGAAACTGGGTTGAGTTCATTCACATTTGTTTAATTGGTGATCGCTAAATATGGTAATTCCTTTTTATGATCAATGAGGATCTGTCTTTGTTAGAGGAGATAAATTTTTAAGCGCTGAGAGGATTACTGAGATGGAAAGAATTCCAAGAACAATCGTTAACGATACTAAAGTTTCAATATGGTAAAAAGGGTCAAAAAGCATTTTCGCTCCAACAAAAACAAGCACTACTCCAACACCATACTTTACATATACAAAAATAGAGTGGATCTTTTCCAGAACAAAATAGATAGAACGCAAACCTAAGACCGCCATAAAATTGGATGAGAAAATAATGAAAGGGTCTGTAGTAATTCCAAAAACAGCAGGAATTGAATCAACTGCAAAAACAACGTCGGTCGTTTCAATAACGATCAGGACAACAAACAGTGATGTAGCAAACCATTTTTTATTTTCTTTAATGAATAATTTTGTCCCTGAATAGTTCTCTTTGACCGGAAAGAGTTTTTTGAAAAATCGCATGACATAATTTTTCTCAGGATGTACTTCGAACTCTTCACCGAATGTTATTTTATACCCTGAATATATTAAAAATGCACCAAACACATACAGAACCCATTCAAAATGTACAATGAGTGTACTACCTAAATAGATCATCAAACCGCGAAGAATGATAACACCGACAATTCCATAATTGAGTGCGCGACGCTGTTGAGGAATAGATATTTTGAAAAATGAAAAAATAATCAGGAATACAAATAAATTATCAACACTCAACGATTCTTCGATAACATAGCCAGCCAAAAACTGCATGGCCTTTTCTGCCCCCAATTGGAAATAGACTATCACATTGACCACCAGTGCAACAAAAACCCAAAAGAGAGTCCACAATATAGATTTTTTCATTGTCAATTCATTATTTCAATCAGTATTCGGTGTCGTCGAAAAAACAGTGTCGAGGATCGTCCCATCAACCCATTGGACGATCGCTGTTATATTTTTCTTGGCAGACCTTTTTGGTTGAGGAGCACCTCCACAAATATCAAACACTTCACGTTGAATATCTTGGATCTTTCTGATCGGTAGCTTACTGTTTGAAAAATTTTTAATCAAATCTTGTCGCAACGGATTGATAGCTATGCCCCGTTCAGTAATAACAACATCGATCATTTCCCCCGGACCACACAGTGTCGTTACATGATCAACAATAATTGGAACACGATCCCGAAAAGATGGAATAGCAAGAATAACACATTTGCCGGATAAACAATCCTGCCAACCACCGATACCATGCAGCAGATATCCATCTGAATGAGTAACCACATTGGCATTAAAATTCACATCTACTTCAGTTGCTCCCAGCACAACAGCATCCAACATCGATGCAAAATTCCCTTTGCCATGAAAATTATAGCTTGTAAATGGACTTGTGCTTACATGGTTTGGGTTTTCACGTAATGAACGAACTCCTTCCATATCAAACGCTTGTCCGTCAAGAATAAAATCGGTCAATCCTTCCTCAAGCATTTCGGTTAGATATTGTGTGCTGCCGCCGCGAATGAATCGCGCTTTTACTCCCCTGGCTTTCATTCGTTCTTTCAGCAATAACAGGAATGCAAGATTAATTCCACCGGCACCTGCCTGAAATGAAAATCCATTCTTCATTATTCCTGACTCTTCAACAAACTGAGCGATATATTCTGCAATCAAAATTCTATCAGGGCTTTTTGTTACCTGAGTTGTACCGGAAACGATCTTTGACCGATCACCGAGCGAATCAACTTCAACGACATAGTCGACATTATTCCCCTGGATATGCCATGGAACGCAAGGGAAATCTACTAATGAATCTGTGACTACAATAACTCTATCAGCATATTCAGAATCTCCTAATGCAAAACCAAGCGGACCACATGCCGACTTTCCATTTACACCATTTGCATTTCCAAAAGCATCTGCGGTAGGTGCGGCTATTACGGCAATATCGATATGAACTTCACCATCTTGAATTGCTCTGTATCGTCCACCGTGCGATCGTAAAACCCCGGTTCCTTTCATCTTTCCTTCTGACGCAAACCGTCCCAACGGTCCGTTCATACTCCCTTCAATGTGATGGATGGTTCCATCCTCCAGGTATTTGATCAAATAATCGTGACACGGGAATGAAGCGCTTGGATACCAGCGAATGTTTTTGACTCCCATTGATTTGACCGTATCAAATAAAACATTCGTCAATCCATCACCATTTCGAAGATGATGATGTGTTGAGATTGTCATTCCACTCTTAAGTCCGGCTTTCTTTAATGCTTCTTTAAGATTCTTTACAAGTTTGTTCCCATCGGAAGGATAATCAACACAGCTTCGTACTGGAGGGGCTGCCATTAAACGTTCCGGGCGGTATTTATTCACACCCCTAAAAGGAATTACAGGAATTCCATTGACCACGGTAGGAACTATTCTACCAGCAGCGTTCTTCACAAACCTAGACCGTAATTGTTTTGACATAATAGTATTATTTATCTGCATTTAACTTTGCAAGAGATAAAATATGTTGAGCTCGTTTTACTACCGGAGCATCGATCATTTTTGAGCCTAATGAAATAACTCCTGATCCATTCTTCTTCGCTTCAACGTAAGCATCAACAACTCGTTGTGCATATTCTATTTCTTTTTGAGTTGGCGCGAAAGATTCGTGAATTACTTTTATTTGGCGCGGATGGATACATCCTTTTCCTTCAAAGCCGATCGCTTTGGCTTCCACTACACTTTGGCGCAAGCCTTCTTCATCATTCACATCGGAGAAAACGGAATCGAGTGCCTGTATACCCACAGCTTTTGCCGCATTGATAACGGTACTTCGCGCAAAAAGACTTTCCATTCCCGTTTTTGTACGTTCTACGCCGATATCAGCCGTGTAATCTTCCAAACCGATAGATAATGCACATACCCATTTGCTTGCTGATGCAATTTCAAATGCTTTGACAACACCTAATGCGCTTTCAATGATTGGGAGAATAAAAATATTTCTTTTACGATTATGCAATTTCAGAATTTTATCGATCTCGTTATCAACTTCTTCTATCTGGGAAGCAGATTCGCACTTTGGAATGAGAATCGATTGAACATTATGATGAACAATCTGCCGTAAATCTTCCAGTCCTAATGGGAATGGATTAATCCTTACCATTCGTTCAGCATTACCAAAATTAACTGTCCCAAGAGCATTTCTAACAAGAATTCGAGCAGAATCTTTCTCTGCCGGAGCAACTGAATCTTCAAGATCAAGAATAATACTATCCGGTTGATGCAATCCGGCATTTAAAAAGAAATGCGGTTCGTTTCCCGGTAAATAAAGACGAGTTCGTCGAACACGCTCGCGCACATTCAGTTTTAAGAGTTTTGGTTCTGCGATTATAAAATTTTTATTTATCCCAGGATTGGCTCTTTTTACGGCAGCTTCGACTCGTGCCGCAATAACAAATGGAACTGCGCCTTGATCGACAATTTCAATTACAGCATTCTTTACATCAAAATATTTAAGGATATCATCAATTTGAGTACGGATAGAGTTTCCGTATAACGCTTCAACTTTGCTTTTAAGATCAATGGTAATTCCACCAGATGAAGTTAACTTTACCTGAACATGGCAATCCGATTTAACATTCAGTCCAATTCTTCCGGCAGATCCTGATTGTGGTTGTTGTGTTTTCATATTGATTTACCAAGCATAGGCTTCGGGTGCTTCACCACCGGGACCAGTCCAGATGGCTTCAATTTTTTCAATCTCTTCGACAGATAATTTCGCTTGTAATGCTTGAACCATTCCTTGTAATTGTTCCACAGTTCTCGGTCCTGTAATTACAGAACTGATAACCGGATTTTTTAATAACCACGCCACTGCGACTGCTTCTGGTTTTTTTCCAATGGATAAACAATACTGTTCATACTCTTCGACTTGTTTTAGGTGTTTTGTCAATTTTTTCTGAACTGCTTCTGTTTTTTTTCTTACACCTGATTCATCATTGAGAATCCCTGCAAGCAATCCTTCCGCCAGCGGGCTCCATGGAATAATTCCCACTCCAAACTTACGGCACGCCGGAATTACTTCCAGTTCTATCATTCGGTTTGTTAAATTGTACAAACTCTGTTCTGAAATTAGCCCCTGATGATTTCGCTTTTGCGCAGTAAATTGAGCCTCAACAATATTCCATGCCGCAAAATTACTGCTTCCATTGTAAATTATCTTGCCAGCATTGATTAATTGATCCATTGACTGCCAAACCTCATCCCATGGGGTTGAACGGTCGATGTGATGCATTTGATAAAGATCGATATGATCAGTCTTCAATCGTCGAAGACTTGCTTCGCAAGCGGATTGAATATGATATGCTGAAAGACCCCGTTCATTTACACCTTCTCCCATTTTGCCATAAACTTTCGTTGCTAACACAATCTTGTCGCGACGGCCTCCTCCTTGAGCGCTCCATTTTCCAATAATCTCTTCAGTTCTACCTCTATGGCCAATTCCTCCATAGACATCAGCAGTATCAATAAAATTGATGCCAGCATCAATTGCAGCATCCAGCATGGTAAAACTTGACTGTTCATCGACTAATTTGCCAAGATTCATTGTCCCAAGGCACAACTTACTGACTTTTAATCCTGATCGACCAAGTGAAGAATATTCCATCGTTTATTTAACCAAGTTTGATAATTCCGCGGCGACATCAAAGAGATCCATTCCTTTCGTAAAAGGAAGACAAACACCCGTTGTAAGACGAACCTTCTCAATCCATTTCGGTGGGATCGCGTCCATCCCATTCATCGCGCCACTGATTGCACCAACGATAGCAGAAATTGTATCTGCGTCTCTCCCAAAGTTACCGCTGTAAATAATACCCCGTTTGAAATCACCATTTGTTAATTTCAATATCGCAAGAGCCGAAGCAACCGCTTCAGGTGAAACTGATTTATACTCAGTCCACAGTGCATCATGAAGTGGTTTCCAACTCTCTTCAAGTGTTTTCTTTTCTTCTATGATCTTCAATGCTTTTTCAAATGTGAATCTCATCCATGAATCTTTTGGAGTGACATCGATGGCCGCCTGATAAATTTCATCAACATTCGCACCAACCATTGCAACTGAAACAGAAACGGCAACTGCCTGTGCACTCCACAAACCATCACGTGAATGACTAATGCGGGCATCGATATCTGCTAAATATGCAGCACGCTTAGGATCACCGGCACACGCAATACCAATCGGGGTTACACGCATTGCCGCACCATCGCTCATATAATGGGAATTATAGATACCAGAAAGAGGCGGTAAAACATTCCGGCGAATATTTGCTGCAGCTTCTCTCTCACTTGCACCTCCTCGTTTCAATTCTGAAAGGGGGAGCACATGTGTTTTCCAACTTTCCAATACTTCAGCATCGGTTAAATTTCCTTTTGCTTTAATGAGAGTTTGCGCGGTCAACAAAGCAAATTCAGTGTCATCCGTTCCGGGTGCCGGCTTTTCTGAGAAATCCATCGTAATGCCATATTGCAGATGATAATCAGGAGAACGTGCAATATCACCGAATGAATCACCGATCGCATGACCAACCAGACTTGCCCGAGCACGGTCTTGAAGTAATGGTTTATTTTTTAATAGCTCACTTTTTGTAATCATTGTATTCTTTCAATTATTTAGATGAATATTTTGCAATTGCAACAGTCCTCTTTGCAAGATCACTCAACAAAGAATTATCAAAACCTTTAAGACTCGTTCTGATTTTATTATTCAAGGGAGAAATCCATTTTGACGGGAGTACCTTTGCACCAAGCATTGTTCCCATAATTGAACCAACAGTTGCGCCATTACTATCGGTATCCCAACCTCCCATCACCACATTGCAAATTGCCCGTTCATAATCTCCTTTTGATGAAATCAAAGATGCAGTAACCAGGGCGGCATTGTTGATCGTATGAACCCAGTGATAACCACCAAACTTTTGATACAACGCATCAACAGTTTCATCCCACGATTGATTGTGAATAGGTAATGCCAAGACAAAACGAATTGCTTCGGCAAATCGGGATCCAGGTGGAACAACTGTTAATGCCTCAGTGATTACCGCTATTGAGTTGTCGTGTCTGAAAGATGCCGCAATTGCAGCAGCAAAAAATATTTCACCATAAACTCCATTGCGAACATGACTCAGACGAGCATCACGACAAGCAAATTCAGCGGCACGCAACGATTGTCCAGGAGATATCCATCCCCACAAATCTGCCCGTATTTGTGCTCCAATCCATTCTCGATATGGATTTCTAATCACTGCAGTCTTTGGGGGTGTAATACCAGCAAGTCTGTTAACGTAAGCAACACGTTCCGCAGTAAATGTGGTAAGTACCGGCGCCATACTCATCCAGGTTTGGATAACTTGCTCTGTAGTAAACTCTTCTCCATACCGTTCCAATACTGATAGATTTAGCATCGGATAATTCATGTCGTCGTCTTCAGGCATGCAGACTATGTTTTCTTTGAGACTTTCTTTGCCATAATGTTTATTCCATGGATATTTCCGAAGGAGTGAATCAGGAATTCCTTTCTGTGTGATAAAATCTGAAATAGGCCACGTTTTATTGGACGAAAGCAACTCAATACTCCCCGCACGAGTTATCTTTTCAATCGGTTTGCCAAGCATGCAGCCGGCACTTCTTCCAAGCCAGCCGCCAAGAATTCGATCTTCTATAAAGTCCGATGAAAACGACGGAACGGGTTCGGATTTGAGTTTGCAAAGTTGAACTATCTCATTCCATTCTGATGGTTCAGTGTGATTATTTGTAACAGTAGAAGGAATTCCATCAAATTTGTTATATAAATCTTCTGCTTCAGTTCGAAATTTTTCTTCGCTTAAATTGAGATTCTGTAATTGTTCCCATGCTGAACGAAAGTCGGCAACATCGTATCCTTCTTCTAAACGTTGTTGCAGTTCATAGTTGATACGTTCAGATATGTCTAACCAGGAAATTCTCATGCTGATATTTTTTGTCCAGATAAATTTGAAAGCTGTTCAACAATAGTTAAATAATTTGCTCCTGCAAAAGAAGGAATACTAATTCCTTTTAATGTCCCAATTGCGCTCATCCAACTCTCGCTTGCAATCGATGCCGACTGCATTGATCCAACCAATGCACCCACCATTGCAGGTAATGTTTCAGCACTTTTTGCAAACGACGATGCTGTTGTAACTGCCGTTTCAAAATTATTTCCATGTAATTTTGCAATGAGGAATGTTAACGCTAATGTTTCTGGAGCAACATTCCCATAACTATATTCACGGTTAATAATTGTATTTTGTATCTCTGGAATAATTGAAAAAATTGAATCGCTCTTGGTTGATAGTTTCATTGCTTCATCTACGGTACGTTTGATCCAAGAAGTCTTGGGAAGATATTCATAAGCCGTTTTGATTGCATCATCGATACTTCTTCCAGAACAAACTACACTGATTGCCACTGCCATTGCTTGAGCAGCCCAAACCCCATCTTCACTATTTGTTACAGAAGCATCGATTTCTGTCAAATGCGCTGCAATATCAGGTCGACCGGCATAAACAATTCCAATTGGGACTGCACGAGACATAGCACCATCATCAAAATAATGAGGGTTCTGTTTCCCGGTCTGAGGCGGAAGTATCCCGTTTCGCAAATTATTTAACGCTGCTTGTGTGCTGACACCACCTCGGATGGGATCATTAGATTGAGAAAGATTCTTCCAGTCATTCAAGACTGACAAATGATAAGAGCTCAAATCACTCTTCAGTATAATCTGAGCAGAAAAAGCAGCCCATTCAGTTTTATCCGTTGGAGACATATCAAAATGTTGAACGGGTTGGTTAAGTGAAAACGGCATTGGTGTTACAATCACGTTAGTTGTTTCTGAAGATGCATCCATTTCGCGACGTTTTCTTCTTGTCCACAATGGAAGGAGGGCGCTTCGATGAAATAATGAAGTCCAGCTCACTGCATCTCCAATAGCCAGACCAATCATCGCATTTTGTGCACGTTGTTTCACATTGTTCATGGCTTTTTACTCCATAATTCAGCCAACAATGCAAGTTCATCAGATATTTCACTAATATTCATATTTTTAACTGCGTTGATACAAATGCCCCGCGAAACGGAAATACGTTTTGTCCATCGTTCAGGAATAACTTGAATTCCTCGCGATGCGCCGCAGATTGCACCTGCAATTGCTGCAATCGTATCAGTATCTCTGCCGATGTTCACCGCGCCAAGAACTGCATCTTCAAAATTTCCTTGTGCAGCTGCTATGAGACCAAATGCAAGACCAACAGCTTCGGGTGCAACATCGGTCCAAATGTAATACGAACATGCTATGGATGAATGCAAAGGTTCCAATGAACTCCAAACATCATTTGAAGTGGAACCAATTTTTACCCCACGGTTAATTGAAGCAAATGTCCAGGAATCTTTTGGTATAACATCCAAAGCCGCCTGAATGATTTTTTTGAGCGGTGCACCGGTCATTGCAACTGCAACTGCGGCAGCCACTGCTTGTCCAGAAAAAATTCCTTCACCTGAGTGACTCACTACACCATCAATTTGAGCAAGATGTGCGGCAAATTGAGGATCTCCCGCCGCCGCTATTCCAAATGGTGCAACGCGCATAGCAAGTCCGTCACTCCAACTGTGTAAATGTTGTCCTGATTGAGGCGGCTGTTCCCCATTCAAAAGATTATGTATCGCAATGATTTCACTGAATCCGGCGCCTTTGTAAGCATTGTCGGATTTTATAATATCTCTTTTCCAAGCAGTCGCAACATCATTAGACGTAAGTGTTTTTTTCTTTTCCAATAATAATTTTGCGCTGAACAATGCATATTCCGTATCGTCACTACCACCTTGATCTTCTGAAAGAAAATCAGTTACTCTCCCCCATTTCGAGGAAATCTGTTCCGGTGTTTTTCCTTCCGTCGGACTACCTAAAGCATCGCCGACAGCAAGTCCGAGAAATGAACCTCGTGCTCTATCTTGAAGAGTAATCACCACACATCTCCGTATTTTTTATATCGCAAGAGGACATTATTGCTTTCATGTTCAATACGTTTGGCCGCTTCATCTACTGATAATCTTCCTGCAAATAATTCTTGCAACACTGGATTTGCAACACGGCTTTTCCATTCAACATATCCTGGAGCCCCAACCCACGAACCTACGCCAAGAGTAGAAACTGATGCACATGTGATATCCCATCCTCCAAGTGAATCTTGAAACTCTTGCATTGCTAAACATGATTTTCGTGCTGGAATCATCCAGTCATTCAATGCAAGGCGAGCCGTATTTTTTGAGCTCAACATAAAATCGATGAACTTCATTGCCTCTTTAGCACGTTTTGATTTTTTGGGGACGCTTAATGTCTGAGTGCTTGCACCATAGATTTGAGATTGGGCTTTTAAAGGAGGCATTACTCCCCAATAAAAATCTTTCGGAGCATTTTCAACAAGCTGTTGTCGTCCCCACGAACCAATTCCGATAAGCATGGCATACCTTCCGCTAAAAAAACCAGGAATCATTCCAGCCCCGGTTTCCCCAATACTTGCAGGAGATATGGATTTGTCTTTATACAGCATATCAATGATTGTTTGTAATAATTTTTTCTCTTCGGCATTTACATGAACAACGAAATGTTCATTCTCTTTTTTGAAGAAAGAGCCACCAAAACTAATTGATGTGTTCATTATAATATTTGCAGAATTTCTCAAACCGATTCCTGCTCCATACTGGTCAATAACTCCATCATCATTAGTATCTTTTGTCATTTTTCGTGCGGCAACTTGCAGATATTCCCATGTCCAGGGATGTTCAAGAGTTGGCGGGATAATTCCTTCTTTCTCAAGTAATGATTTATTATACAGCACGACAAGCGATTCAATTAGAAATGGAACTCCACCGACTTCTCCGTTCGGTCTTGTTACTGTTGCCCAAGCAACATCAAGAATATCGTTTTTCATTTCAGTAGAAATATAGGGGGAAAGATCTGTCAGATAACCACGCATCGCATAGTCAATAATGACCGATGATTCATAGTGAAAAATATCCGGAACATCTCCTGTCTCAAATGCTGTAACGAGATAATCATGGGCAGAATTCCAAGTTCCTTGAATATATTCAACCCTCATTTCCGGATGAAGCATGTTCCATTCATTCACTATGGATTTGTTTGTAGCAATAGCCCTTTCCTGCCACGCCAAACTAACAAATCGCAGCGGCTGATCTTTGTGACCATTATTTTTGGTCATCAACCAAAAAACTGCCGCAGATCCAATCAATAAAAAAAATGATATAAATAATATTCTTCTCATTACCCTTTTAATGCCCCGGAAACCAATCCTGTAGTGAACCATTTTCGCATAAATACAAACAAGATGATTGATGGTATTGTTGCAATAACACTTGCTGCAGCAAGCGGGCCAGTTCGTGCCTGACCTTCCATTCCTGTATATCGAGCTAATTCTACCTGTAATGTTGCAAGAGCAGGACTTTTCATTAAAACCAGTGCGAAAAAGAATTCATTCCACGCAGAAATGAATGCAAACAAGGCTGAAGCTCCAATTGCCGGAAGCAGTAGCGGCATCAGGACATTGAAAATTACTTGAGTTCTGCTCGCTCCATCGATAACTGCTGCTTCTTCCAATTCCAACGGAATACTTTTCACATATCCATGCATCATCCAAAGTACAAACGGCAACGACCACACTACATAGATCAACGTAAGACCTATAAGTGAATCGGTCAAGCCAATATATCGAAGCATCACATACAACGGAATCATAACAAGAATGACCGGGAATATTTGTGAAACAAGTATCCATCCCAAGATTGCATTATTGACCATTGATTTGTACCGAACCATTGCATATGCAGAAGGGACTGCAAGCAGTACGACAAGAACTGTAGAGATGGTTCCAACAATAACACTGTTCCACATACTTCTAAATATTTGTTGACCATTTATGACTGACCGATAGTGATCAAATGATAGTTGTTGCGGGAATATTGTCGGTGACCCGGAATAAATTTCTTGAGTTGATTTCAATGAACTCGCAACAACCCATAGTAAAGGGAACAAAAGAAAAACGATATAGAGAATGATCAATCCATGAATCACAGATCTTGAAAGAACACTCATGTTTTTCATGATTCATTTCTTTCGCGCAGTTGTACCCGGATATACATAAATAACATAACAGACAGTATGATCACCATGATATTTCCTATCGCAGCGGCGTAACCAATATATCCGTACCGAAATCCTTCTTCGTACGCAGCAAGCATTGGAAGCCGTGTCATCCCTCCCGGGCCACCTTGAGTCAGAACCCAAATGATGCCGAATGTATTAAAATTCCACATAAATGTTAGGGAAACAATCGCAGCTAAAACCGGTTTCAATACTGGAAGTGTAATAAGGCGAAACTGATCCCAAATTCCAGCCCCATCGATTTTACTGGCTTCATATAGATCATTTGGAATTGTTTGTAAACCCGCAAGAAGGAAAATTGCCGCTTTTGAGATTTCACCCCAAACACCTGCAACAATTACTGCAGGGATAACATATTCAAAACTTGATAACCAATTTATCGGAGTAGAGATTATTCCGACATTGCTGAGTAGAATATTGACTGCGCCTGTATTTGGTTCGTACATCTGCCGCCATAATATGCCGCGGATAATTGGAGGTGTTGCCCACGGGATCAAAATGAGAATTGTATAAAATGATGCAAAACGGATTTTTGTATTTAACAATAATGCCAAACCCAATCCAAGACTCACTTGAAGAGCAGTAACGATGAATGTCCACGCCATTCCGATCTTAAATGATTTCCAAAAATATTCATCATTGAATAACTGAATATAATTTTCAATTCCGTTAAACGATATCGGATCTCCAAGTCGATAATCAGTGAATCCAAGATAGATACCTCGCAGTAATGGAATAAGGGAAAACAATGTTACCATCAAGATTACAGGGAACAGTAATTGTATCTGTCCTATTTCTTTTTTGGAATACAATGTGTGTTCGTTCTTTTCAATCATTTTCACTTACGGCTAATGATTTTTAATTAACTCTGCACAACTCTCAAACAATGCTTTTTCAAACTCTCGATGAGAATTCCCTTCTTTATTTTTCCCGACAACGATAATCAACTCATTCTTCGGATCAACCCGAAATATTGATCCGGACGCTGCACCATGTCCAAATGTTTCATCGCTTAGTCCGTTTCCTCCCATAGCTGAGGTTCCAACTCCCCATTTCCGATTGGCATTCGGGATTTGGATCGGAAGCATTTTTGAGAAAGACTCAGCGGAAAATAATGTAAATCCGTTGTAGGTCCCTTTGTTCAACAACATTTGGCCAAGGCGCGCCAGATCGATTGCGGAACAATATAATCCACCGTATGTATTGTCTGAATTTGCACTTTTCATCCCGAGCGGCTGAAAAATATTCTCTTGATATAAATATGGAATGGCTCGACCTGAAATTCGTTCCATCATTTTTCCGACAAGCGCATACCCTGCCCGATGATATGAAAATGTTTCACCGATATTTACAGAGGGCAGCATGTGTGCAATTTGATTTTCAAGGGCGACATTCCAATCAGAAGCCCATTCTCCTGTATTGTGTAATCCATTCGTATGATTAAGAAGTTGTCGCACGGTAAGTTTGTCATTGCAAAGGCCGGCGAATTCAGGAAGGTAACGACCAACAGGATAATCAAGATTTATTATTCCCTGATCGACAAATTGCATCATTAACGTACCTGTGAGAAGTTTTGTGATTGATGCCATCCACATTCTTGAATTTATCGGGATCTTCTTTCCATCGTCATCTGTTCCAAATGCTTCGTAAAAAATAATTTTCCCTTTGTGAACAATCAATGTTACTTGAGGTATTGCATTTTGTTCACTCCAAGTTTGGCAGATAGTTCTAATTTTTTCGAATTTTAAAAGATCATATTGAGAAAAACCGGTAATTGAATCTTTGAGAATAACCGATTTATCGTTCTTTATGAATTTTGGAACCAACAGTGGATTTTGTACAACCGATTTCCCCTCAAGTTTAGCTTTCATTGTGATCCACCATTGTCTGTCTTTCAAACGAGGAGAATCAAACCACGGAGAAGTTGAATCCATTTCAGAAAGCCCGGCTAGAAAAATTGCCGCATCAGGATCTCGCTGAGGAAAATACTTTAACGTGCCAAATGAAAATCGTTCTTCAGTATTTTTATAAAGATTCCAATTTCCATCAGGGATCCCATATCCCTTTAATGCATTGATGTGAATTGGAACATTTTTGCTGTAATCGTCAAATTCAACATCAGCGCAATATAATGTGACGTATCGTTGAATTGTAAATCCGTTTGCAGTGGAGGATGAAATTACTGCTCCATATCTTCCCGGATTTGTTGCACGGTTGACACGTTCTCCTCTTGAATCAAAATATAACACCTTCAATGGATGTTTTCCGATTTCGCTTTCTACTCGTGCTTCATTTCGCCACCAGAATATCGGAAACTCTCCTTTTGGAAAAACATATTTCTCACATTCCAACTGTTCCTTCATGAAAGAAACTACTTTTTGATAGTCAACTATTCCTGTATCCTTCGTTTGGCTTACAACAAATGAGGTTGCCCATAGGAAAAAGATAATTGAGAAGAAATATTTTATGTTGGTCATCATTGTTTTTTCTTGGTTAAGAGCCAATCATAAATTGCAGGATTATTATATGCTCTTGTCCACGCATCATGGTAAAGATCGGGATAGCTTGTGAATATTGGGTTTCCACCGCAAACCGTTAAGATATTAATGACTGTTTGCGCTTTAGAAAACGGAATAATATCGTCTTTTTCTCCGTGAAAAGCCCACATTGGAATATCTTTGATCGCACACAAATTCCATCCATCTTCAATTCGGAATGCAGCCGGAATCAATGCCGCAAATCTTTTAGGATAACGAATTGCTAAATCGAGTGTGCCTATACCGCCCATACTCAAACCGGTCAAATAAATGCGATTTGTATCTACAGGGTAACGGGCAATAACGCTGTCTATCAATTTGTCCACTTTCGCTTGGACTCCATCGTTGTAATACCATTCAGTCGTTGCAGGACATTGCGGTGAAACCACAATAAACGGGAAAGTATTTTTTCCGTCAAGGATTTTAGGAAGGCCTTCATGTTTCACTTTCCACAGATCAGTTCCTCCATCGCCAATTCCATGTAAAGTAACGATCAAAGGATATTTACCATTAATGACCGCGGTTGTTTCTCGGGGCATGAAGAACAAATAATTCAATGTGGATGGATCGTATATCTCCTGCTGAATGATCGGGTTACTTCCAAAATCCGTTTTCCCAAGAACGTAATCTGCAAATGCTCCGTTTGACAGAGAAGCGGCATGATTAAACACTAATATTCTACTATTATCCTCATCAGCAATATATAATCGACCAGCTGCATCGCCGAACACGCCGCGAATATTGCTCACTCCATTTCGTGAAAGACTCTTCACGTTAGATGAAAAATCTGCTTGCCCCAATACACCATCAGCTGCCGCTCCATTTATTTTCAACGAAACTGAATCGAACCTGATTACTCGATTATTATCATCTTCGCAGACCCACATGTGGTCCTCGGAATCAACATACACACCCATTGGCCTGTTCATTTTTATTGCAGATAGACCAGAAGTTCCAGTAACAAAATCTGTTTGGCCTAAAATGCCATCAGCACTTGCACCATTTATTTTTAATAAAGCATTGTCAAAGCGCAACACTCGATGATTTAACCGATCAGTAACCCAAAGTTTTCCAGATTTATCGACGAAAACACCAACAGGCCCTTTCATTTTAATTGCAGACGTTGCACCAGTATTTGTCGTAAAATCAGGCTGACCAAGCACGGCATCTGCAGAAGCGCCGATGGATTTCGATGATGCATTATCAAATCTGAGCACCCTATTGTTTAGATAATCACTCACCCATAATCTTCCCGAACTGTCAATGTGAACTCGAAGCGGATCATTAAATTTTGAAGCGGACAATCCGCTTGAACTCGTAGTAAAATCCGGTTGACCGAAAACTGCTTCGGCGGGTGATCCATTTGTCATTTTTGCAGTGGAACTCCATCGTAATATTCGATTATTATACCTATCTACGACAAATAATTTTCCTGTTTTCGGATCGACTGCTACCCCGGACGGAGAATTCAATGAACTGGAATTTGTTCCTGAAAGATTAGAGGTGAAATTCATTTGTCCTAAAACACCGCTTGCTTGCATATTGTTAAACAGCGGAGTTTGGGCTGACAACAGTGTGACACACCATAAATAAAAAAGAATAAAACTATATCGTACCTTCATCTGATAGATCTCTCTTTTAATATACAGGCTACTTTAATAAAGACATTTTCCGGACTTCACTTCCAATTGCTGTTCGTAAAGAATATAAATATATCCCGCTTGGAAGATTTTTAGCATTGAATGTAATTGAATATGCCGTGTTTGATGTTGCTATATCATTGAATAATACGGCAACTTCCTGGCCAAGAAGAGTATAGACTTTCAACGACGCTTGAGCAGTAGTAGGTACCGAAAATGAAATTTGAGTTGTTGGATTGAATGGATTCGGGAAATTCTGTGCAAGGAAATATTTTCCTGGAGTACGAGCTTTCAATATTCGATCCACTGTGGTAAGAGTTGAAACATCAAATCGTAAGACACGATGATTATCAAAATCTGTTATCCAAATATGCCCACTCGGAGAATCAACAAAAATAGACTGCGGATAAGCAAAATTACTTGCAATTGGTACATTCACACTTTGGGAACTTTGAATTTGAGAATAGATGAACGATGGAATTAAAATACATACGATCAGCAAAACAATTTGTAGTCTATAGAGATGCATAAAACTTTCTTAAATGAATCAGTTCTCAAATCCGGAATAGTAAGCGATTCGTTAAGTGAGACAAATGTAATTTACGGATAAAAACATTGTAGAAAAGAACAGTAAACATTATATAAAACCCTTGAAAGGTTAAGAGTGGTGTTCAATTTGCAGATACACTCTTCTATTACTTTCCTTTCAAGGGTTGAGGTTACTTCTTATCAACTATTTCTGCAACATCAATTTCTTCACTTGAGTGAAGGTATGCTGTTTGTTTCCTTTGGCTGCGGTTGCATTGATGCGATAAATATATACACCAGTAGCCAAACCGGATGCATTCCATTGGTAATTATGATACCCGGCGGAAAGTTCATTATTAATTAACGTTGCAACCTCTCTACCGAGAACATCATAGATCTTCAATGTCACTTCACTTGCTTCCGGTAACCCGAAGTTAATTGTGGTTGTTGGATTAAACGGATTCGGAAAATTCTGTGAAAGCGAATATACTGTAGGAAGGCCATTTCCATCAGTTTCAACATTTGTAAGCGATGGTGTAGCATTGACTTCGTTACTGTATCCGCTTTCCATTCCATAGATATTCACAGCAGTGATACGGAAATAATATTTCGTTTCATTCGTTAATCCGGAAACAACTTTCGTCGTATCGGATATTCCGCCAGTTGTCGAATCAACTTTGGTCGTCGGATTTGCCGATGTACCGGCATAGATTCTATATC